>NZ_JADO01000010.1:0-248996 GCF_000518425.1 Pseudoalteromonas sp. 23_GOM-1509m | reverse complement strand
TCACGAGGTAATTATCCAAAGCAATTTTTAGCATTAGAAGACGCAAACTCAACTATGCTACAACAAACAATAACCCGTTTAAACGGTATTGATCATGCCCCAGTTATGCTCATTTGTAATGAAGAACACCGCTTTATTGCTGCTGAGCAAGTTCGTCAATTAGATATAGAACACTCGGGTATATTTTTAGAACCCGTAGGGCGAAATACTGCGCCAGCTATTGCATTAGCTGCTTTAAAAGCGGTTGAAAAAGAAGACGATGCTTTACTACTTGTACTTGCTGCTGATCATGTCATTAAAGACACTGCGGCATTTCAAAAAAGTATTAGTCAAGCATCCGAGCTTGCAAAACAGGGCAAATTAGTTACTTTTGGGATAGTTGGTGATAAGCCAGAAACCGGTTATGGTTATATAAAACGTGGTGAACAATACCAAACAGGGTTTGTGGTTGATAAGTTTGTAGAAAAACCAAGTTTGGATGTTGCAAAACAGTACATAGAAAGTGGTAATTATTATTGGAATAGTGGCATGTTTATATTTAAAGCCAGTCGCTATTTAGAAGAATTAAAAACATACTGCCCTGATATTTATTCAGCATGTTTAAGTGCGATGAAAGCTCAGAGTGATGATATGGATTTTATTCGTGTTGATAAAACTGCGTTTGAAGCATGTCCAGATGAGTCTATAGATTATGCAGTAATGGAACATACCAAAGATGCAGTTGTAGTCCCTATGGATGCGGGGTGGAACGATGTAGGTGGTTTTGCTGCCTTGTGGGAAGTATCAAAACAAGATGAAAGCGGCAATGCATTTAATGGTGATGTAAAAGCTATAAATACAAAAAATACATTAGTTTATAGCGATGACAAATTAATAGCAGCAGTCGGTGTTGAAGACCTAGTAATCATAAATACTAAAGACGCTGTATTAGTTGCACATAAAAATGAATCACAAAAAGTTAAAGCAATAGTACAGCAGCTAAAAGATGAGCATCGAAGCGAAGCTACTTTTCATAGGGAAGTCTATCGTCCTTGGGGTAAGTATGACTCGGTTGATAACGGTGAGCGCTTTCAAGTCAAGCGTATAACAGTTAAACCAGGTGCTAAATTGTCGGTTCAAATGCATCACCACCGTGCAGAGCATTGGATTGTGGTCTCGGGTACAGCCAGAGTAACTAATGGCAATGAAAATATTTTACTAACAGAGAATCAATCAACTTTTATCCCTGTAGGTATTATTCATGCGTTAGAGAATCCAGGCAAAGTTCCTCTGGAATTAATTGAAGTTCAATCTGGTTCTTATCTTGGAGAGGACGATATTGTTCGCTTTGAAGATAGATATGGTAGGTTGGATAAATGAAAAAAAAAATCGTTTCTGAAATAATTCGTAATAGTAAAATAAGCTTTGGTACAAGTGGAGCAAGGGGGCTTGTTACTGATTTTACTGCAGAGGTTTGTGTCGCGTTCACTTTAGCTTTCATTAAAGTTATGCAACAACAGTTTGATTTTAATAAATTAGCTATAGCGATTGATAATCGTCCGAGCAGTTCGAATATTGCTGCTGCATGTATTTCGGCAGCAAAAGCTTTAGATATTCAAGTTGATTACTACGGGGTTATTCCAACACCAGCGCTTGCTGTTACTTCAATGTCTGATTATATTCCTGCTATTATGATCACTGGTAGCCATATCCCATTTGATAGAAACGGCCTGAAATTTTATCGACCAGATGGTGAAATAAATAAAACAGACGAAGTTGCAATTTTAACTTCAGACACTGAGTTCATTGATTTTACAATCATGACTTTGCCGCTTGTTTCTAAACGAGCCGCTAACGCTTATGTAGCCCGATATATAAATATATTTAGAAATGATTCATTAAAGGGTAAACGTATTGGTGTTTATGAGCATTCAAGTGCAGGTCGTGATTTATACTCAGGTTTGTTTCAGAGGCTAGGAGCACAGGTTATTTGTCTTGGGCGTAGTGAGCATTTTATACCAATTGATACTGAGGCAGTTTGCCAATCTGATATAGATATGGCTGTCGCTTGGCGGAATGAGTTTAAGCTTGATGCTATTTTTTCAACTGATGGAGACGGCGATAGACCTCTATTGTCAGATGAAATTGGTAACTATTTACGTGGTGATATTCTCTGTCTGCTTGCAGCTAAAATCTTAAAAATTGATACATTAGCGGTACCGGTTAACTGTAATTCAGCAATTGAAAGGTGTGGCTCATTTGCAAAAGTTATGCGAACAAAAATAGGCTCACCTTATGTCATAGCTGCTTTTGATAACCTAAAAAAAGTTTCAAACTCCCGTGTTGCAGGGTTCGAGGCTAATGGTGGTTTCTTGTTAGGTACTGACATAAACGTTAACGGTGTGGTGCTTAACTCTTTGCCTACACGGGACGCACTTCTGCCTGCATTAGCTGTTTTAACTAGTTTAGGTTCTGCTAGTATTTCAGAATTGGTAACTGATTTACCTCGTATTTATACTGCTAGCGACCGGATTAAAAATTTTGAACGCTGTAAGAGCTTAGAGATTATTAGTGCAGGCCTAGTAGACCCTAATGGTTTGTTAATTCAGCTTGGTTTAAACGATTTTGATATTATTAGTATAGATAATACAGATGGCTTGCGCATAACGCTCGATAGCGGCGACGTTGTGCACCTTCGTCCTTCAGGCAATGCTCCTGAGCTGCGTTGCTATGCCGAATCTTCAAGTCAGAAATGTGCATTAAAGTTAGTAAAAAAAGTTCTGAATAATATATTATTTTGACATCAAATCATCGTTAAGCTTTTGGCTTGAAATTTGTTTAAATTGGATTTTTAATGGACGAAAAAATAAACTCTTTAGTATCAATAATAATGCCTACCCATAATTCATCAGGTACTATAGTTGAAAGTATAGATAGTATTTTAAAGCAGGATTATCCATATTGGGAATTACTTATAACTGATGACGCATCAACTGATAATACGGTAGAGATAGTGCGTCAATTTGCTATTAACGACCCGCGGATTACTATTGATGTTAACTCGGTAAATTCTGGAGCAGGTTTTTCCCGTAACAAATCTATAAATCGTTCTAAAGGTAAATACATTGCGTTCTTAGACTCTGATGATTTGTGGTTACCTAACAAACTCAGCATCCAAGTGGCCTATATGGAAAATACGGGTGTTGCATTTACTTACACGGGTTACCAAAAGTTTTCTGATTCAGGAATGAATGGTGAGATCATACCACCTAGTATCATTACTCATAATAAATTGCTATATGGTTGTGTGATAGGTTGTCTTACCGTTATGTTTAATGCTGATGTTTTGGGAAGGCAAACAATGCCATTGATTCGCAAAAGACAGGATATGGGCTTGTGGCTTATTTTATTGAAGCTTTGTGGTTTTGCTCATGGCATACCTTTGGTACTTGCTCACTACCGCACTGATAGTGGGATGTCAAAAAATAAACTTAACGCTGCTCGCTATCAATGGCGTTTATATCGTGATGTAGTCGGGTTGAATTCTTTAAAAAGTACTTGGTATTTTTGTTGGTATGCTGTGAATGGTTTTATCAAATATAGGAAATAAAATGAAAATCGTTATTGCAGGAACAGGTTATGTTGGTCTTTCAAATGCGATGTTATTGGCTCAATATCATCAAGTTGTTGCGGTTGATATAATCGAAGAAAGGGTGAGGTTGTTAAATAATAATATATCACCGATTGTTGATGCTGAAATTACTAAATTCTTCAATACTAAAGAATTGGACTTTACTGCAACATTAGATAAAATTGCCGCCTACGCTGACGCTAACTATGTAGTAATCGCAACACCGACAGATTATGATCCAACTACTAATTATTTTAATACAACATCAGTCGAATCTGTTATCGCCGATGTATTAGGTATAAATCCAAATGCTGTAATGATTATTAAATCAACGGTGCCAGTTGGCTTCACTGAATCTATAAAAGAGAAGTTTAATACAAATAACATTATATTTTCACCAGAGTTTTTGCGTGAAGGGAAAGCGCTTTACGATAATCTTTATCCTTCTCGCATTGTAGTGGGTGAGCAAAGCGAGCGAGCAGCAACATTTGCAGGTTTGCTTAAGCAAGGTGCAATAAAGCAAGATGTTGAGGTGCTATTTACTGACTCAACAGAAGCTGAAGCAATAAAGCTTTTTTCTAATACGTACTTAGCAATGCGAGTAGCATATTTTAATGAGCTTGATAGTTATGCTGAAGCACATGGGTTAAGTAGTAAGCAAATTATTCAAGGGGTTGGTTTAGACCCTCGCATAGGTAACCATTACAATAACCCTTCATTTGGTTATGGTGGTTACTGCCTACCTAAAGATACCAAACAGTTATTAGCAAATTACAAAGATGTTCCTAATAACATTATAGGTGCTATTGTCGATGCGAATCGAACACGAAAAGATTTCATCGCGGAATCAATTATTAATCGTAAACCTAAAATAGTAGGTGTTTATCGGTTAGTTATGAAGTCGGGTTCGGATAACTTTAGAGCCTCTGCCATTCAAGGCATAATGAAGCGTATTAAAGCAAAAGGAATTGAAGTTGTTGTTTTTGAACCAGTACTTGAAGCAGATGAATTTTACCACTCGCGTGTAGTAAAAAGTTTAGCCGAGTTTAAACTAATATCAGATGTCGTGGTTTCGAATCGTATGGTTGAAGAGCTAAGTGACATTGCTGATAAAGTTTATACACGCGACTTGTTTGGTTCTGATTAATAACTTCGGAATTTGCAAGATAATATAGTAATGAAAACAACTTATTAGAGATTAAAATGTTTATTGACTTACTTTTCACTTTTTTTATTGCCTTTGCTATTTTATTTTTAATGCGTAAGGTAGCTCGCAGAGTAGGTCTCGTAGATAAGCCTTCTGGCAGAAAAATGCATACGGGTAATGTACCATTAGTTGGTGGCGTTGCAATATGTATAACTATAGTTAATTATATTTATACACATCCTAATATGATTAATCATGCAAATTTATATATGCTTTGTATTTGCGGTTTAACTGCTGTAGGCGCATTAGATGATCGTTTTGATTTAAGCGTAAAAATACGCATGTTAGTGCAAGCGCTAATATCTGTAGCTATGATTTATTTTGCTAATGCAGAACTACATACCCTGGGTAATTTACTCGGTTTTGGTGCAATAGAGCTTGGATTGTTTGGTGGTTTGGTAACCGTATTTGCTGTTATTGGCTGTATAAATGCGTTTAATATGGTCGATGGGATTGACGGCTTATTAGGTGGTTTATCAATCGTGACCTTTGCAAGTATTGGTATATTACTTTTATTAGCGGGTGAACAAAGCCTAAGTTACTTATGTTTGCTACTTGTAGTATGTATGGTGCCTTACATACTATTAAACTTGGGCTTTGTTGGCCATAAGCGAAAAGTGTTTATGGGTGATGCTGGCAGTATGATGATTGGCTTTACTGTTATTTGGCTGCTTATTGGGGCAAGTCAAACTGCAGGAAACCCAATGATTCGCCCTGTTACCGCTTTATGGTTAATTGCGGTACCATTAATGGATATGGTTGCCATAATGGTTCGCCGAGTTAAGCATGGTAAGTCTCCCTTTAAGCCAGACCGTGAGCATTTACATCATATTTGCCAACGCTTAGGCTTTTCATCACTACAAACATTAACTCTAATTTGCTTTATTGCTTCGGTTTTTGCCGCGGTGGGGATTGTTGGTGAAATATTATTGGCACCTGAATATGTTATGTTTTATGGTTTTATTGCTATTTTTACTGTGTACCTTATATTTTTAATAAATTATTGCACTGTAATGAATTACTTTAGGCGCAAACTAAATCTACCCGAGAAGCAATTTTCATCAAACTAAGCTGATCTTTTTTTAACAACGAGCTAGCTACTCGGTTTTTATTTTATGTTATTTTAAGTATTTATAATCCACACTACTTTTAGCTAATTAAGGTTACATCTATCTGATTATGCTATTTCAAAAAATTAGATAATTTAATAAATTAAAGGACTACCTTTGAAAGCTGTAATTCCTGTTGCCGGTTTAGGCACCCGTATGTTGCCAATGACTAAGGCAATCCCTAAAGAAATGCTCCCCTTGGTTGATAAACCGCTTATTCAATACATAGTAAATGAATGCGTGGCGGCGGATATTAAAGAAATTGTGCTCGTAACACATAGCTCTAAAAATGCCATTGAAAACCATTTTGATACCAGTTTTGAGTTAGAAGCCACGTTAGAAAAACGCGTAAAACGTACCCTGCTTGAAGAAGTACGCTCTATTTGCCCACCTGATGTAACCATTATGCATGTACGCCAAGGTGAGGCTAAAGGCTTAGGGCACGCTATTTTGTGCGCCAAGCCAATAGTTGGCGATAGTGATTTTGTTGTGGTGTTACCCGATGTAATATTGGATGCTTATACGGCAGATCAAAAGACTGAAAACTTAGCGGCGATGATCGCACGTTTTAAGCAAACCCATGCCAGTCAAATTATGTTAGAGCCTGTTGCTATTGAAGATGTAAGTAAGTACGGCATTGCTGATATTAATGGTGTAGAGCTTGCTGCTGGTGAAAGTGCAGCAATTAAAAAAATGGTTGAAAAACCAGCCGCAGAGGTTGCACCTTCAAACTTAGCCGTTGTTGGTCGTTATGTTTTAAGTAAAAATATTTGGCCATTACTCGCTAAAACTCATGTAGGCGCAGGCGGTGAAATACAGCTTACAGATGCGATTGATGCATTATTGGCTATTGATACGGTAGAAGCGTTTCATATGAGTGGCCGCTCACACGACTGTGGCGATAAACTCGGTTATTTAAAAGCGATTGTAGAATACAGCATGCGCGATAAAAGCTTAGGCGATGAGTTTACTGAATTTATGAAAGAGTTGGTTAAAGGGTAACGGGCGACGGGCATCGGGTAACGAGCTACGAGCGACGAGCTTCAGGCCTCCAGCCTAGAGCTTCGAATTAACCAGTTGGGCTAATGGTTTTATGTTCTCATTTACTCCTCATTCACTTCTCTTTGTGAATAAGATCTTAAAATATTTATGCACAAAGAGTTTAAGAGACGCAGCGCTTTTAGAGGAAGTTACGGGCTGCGAACTTAGGGTTACGGGCGACGAGCTTCGGGCCTCGAACCTAAATTCTAATACCGACGGGGGGTGAACCCGCTGCTACAGGTATAAAAAACCTTGCGATATTAGCCGCAAGGTTTTTAAATATCTGGAACCTGGAACCTGGAACCTGGAACCTGGAACCTGGAACCTGGAACCTGGAACCTGGAACCTAGCTGCCTTTTAAGCCCGACCTCGCAGTGCAGAAATACAGCTTGCCAGCATGACAAACCCTAATGACATTTTAAACGCCAATGAAATGGTGCTCATTAATGCGTGGCTATTTTGCGCTGAGAAGGTGCTGTCACCAAGGTAATAATGCACAATTAAGTTGATTAAGCTCATACCAAATAAATTACCAATAGTGCGTGATAAGTTCATTGAGGAAGACGCCACACCTAGCTCACTTTTATCCACCGCTCCCATAATGGCATTGTTGTTAGGGGTCGAAAATAAGCCAAACCCAATCCCTAATAATAACAGTGAACCGCTAATGTAAGCGGTGCTTGAACTAACCGATAACTGGGATAACAGAAAAAATCCAACCAGAACAATTACACAGCCTAGCGTGGCAAGTAAGCGTGGTTGTATTTTATCGGCAAGTTTACCTGCTAGGGGCGCCATAATAGCCATTGAAACCGCTTGTAGTAATACTATTTGTCCTGCATGTGCGGGGCTTAATCCTTTTATATATTGCAGGTACAAACTTAACAAAAAGGCCAGTGAAAAGTTACTAGCATACATGAGAAACGAAGTAGTCAACGATAGGCTGAATACACGACTTTCTAAAAACATTTGTACTCTAATTAAGGGGCGTCGACTGCGACTTTGGTGAACAATAAATAGCATTAAACAAATGATTGAAAGTGCGGTTAATAGCCAGCCAGCTATATTCGGTAAATCACTTAATCCTAATACTAAGCACAGTGCAAAGAGCGAGAAAATAACCATGCCCCACCAGTCAAACGGTGATTTTTTATCGTTTTTCCATTCGCCATGTAAAAATAGTTTAATGGCAATAAGCAGCATAAGTACCAGGGGAATTTGCGAGTAAAACACGGCGCGCCATCCCCATATTTCAGTGAGCCAGCCACCAACCGCAGGTGCTGCACTGAGTCCTATGTACACACACGCCGCAGAGATGCCCAGTGCCATTCCGCGTTTATTATCAGGCGTGACAGAGGTAATAATGGCAACGCCTATACCAAAAATCATGGCGCCTGCGGCCCCTTGTATAAAGCGCCAAAAAAGCACCCACTCAATAGAGTTTGCTAACGCACACATTAGCGAGGCCAGTGCATTTAAACCTAAACCAAATGCATACACGCGTTTGCGACCATAGTTGTCTGCTATTTTACCGCACGGCAGCATAAAAATGACGCTACTGAGTAAATACAAGGTGGGCATCCACGCAATCATTTTTGCGCTTGCGTGTAAATCTTCAGCAAGGTCGGGAATCGCGATGTTAACGCCAGCCATGCCAAGCGGCCCAATAATAGAGCCGCTACAAACGATAATAAGTGCAATCGTAGTGGGGGGGAGATTAAACAAGAGGTATCCTTTTATTTACTGGCCTTAAAATGATACGTGAATATACTTGCTTGTACAGGATTTAAAGGGCAGCGGGTTGCGGGCGACGAGCGGTGGGCAACGGGGAGCGAGCAGCGGGTAACGAGCTTAGAGCTAAACACCGAACCTCGAACCTATCCCTTGCCAATTTCTACCGTCACCTCATCTCCCAATACTTCTCTGTATTTTGCTGCGAGTGCATTTTTAGCGTCATCATCGCCGTGAACTATTTTTATATGGTGGGGCTTTTTGCGCATACCGGTTACAAATTTGATGAGACCTGCTTGATCTGCATGAGCACTATAACCGCTTATAGTGTGTATTTTGGCGTTAATATTCACCCTAGTATTATTTATCAACACATAGCCATTTTGTGGGCCATAGGTTTGTATATCGCGACCCAGCGTGCCGCGCCCTTGGTAACCTACAAAGAGTACATCGGTGGTTTTGTCGGTTAAAAAGCGCTCTAAGTAATTAACTATACGCCCGCCGGTGCACATACCGCTTGCAGCTAGAATAATTGCAGGTGTTTGGCGGCTGGCTAAGTAATTTATTAACGCTAAGTGCTCGCTATGGGTGTTTATAGTAGTGAGGTTTTCAAAGTCGAGTGGGTGGCGACCTTTGGCTACTTTTTGTTTTGCCTCTTCATCCCATAAGCATTTAAACTTTCGGTACTGCTGAGTAAAATTAGCCGCCATAGGCGAGTCGAGTATTACTTGTATTGTGCGCCAAGGTGAATTTTTAGCAGAAGCATGAATTAGCTGTTCAAGTTCGTATAACAGCTCTTGCGTGCGGCCAATACTGAAGGCAGGCACAAGTACTACGCCGTTATCGGCAACGGCGCGTTCAATCACGTTTTTTAAGGTTTGCGTACGTTGTTTACGACCTTGGTGATTTTTATCACCATAAGTTGACTCTATGACTAAGGTATCGGCTTTATAGGGCGCTTTAGGTGCGGGTAGTAAAGGCGTATAGGGCGCCCCTAAATCACCAGAAAAAACCACTCTATGAATCTTGATCGCTTTATAATGAGGCGTGCTTATGTCTATTTCTACAAAAGCGGAGCCTAAAATATGCCCTGCTCGTTGTAGTCGGGCTTTCGCTTTGTGTTCACCTTTGCAAGGAAGCTCAAACCAGGCTTTAAAGTCTACAGCTACAACTTGTTGTTTAAGTAGCCTTAAGCAGGCATCTATTATTTTTTGGTCTCGCGTAACGCCCACTTTTAATGCATCTTCAATGACTAAAGGCAATAAGCTTGCTGATGCAACAGAGGTAAATATAGGGCCTTTAAAGCCAGCCATCAGTAAATAGGGAATTCGGCCAACATGATCAATATGGCAATGGGTAACTATTAATGCGCGAACAGTGTCTATATTAAATTCAATGCTTAGATCATCTACAGAATCTTCACCCTGGAATAGTCCGCAATCAATTAGAAAAGAGCTTTGGTCGTTTATTATCAGCTGGTGGCATGAGCCTGTTACGCCATTGACTGCTCCATGGTGAAGTATGTGCATTTTATGTCCTTATTTATTGTTTTTTACCAGTTTAGAGTAATTTTTTGCGATGTGCGATGTGCGATGTGCGATGTGCGATGTGCGATGTGCTAGTAAAAACCTAGAGCCTAGGGGAGTTTTTCAAATATTTTGAAGGCGGGGCTTTATGCCGTTCAGCTGTAGCTCTGGGTTCATCCCGCATCTTTTAGTGATTTTTTACCACAGAGGTAACAGAGTACAAAGAGGAAGTGATTAAAGGTAAAGAGCAGTTATTATGTCAGATATCAGTAATTGATTTCTCGGTGTAGCGCGAAGCGCCTCGGTGTTCTCTGTGGTGCAAAAAAATTAAAACACTATTTACCACAGAGATCACAGAGTGCACAGAGGAAGTGATTAAAAATAAAAACAGGTAGCTGTCAGCGTTCAGTAAGGTATTACTCTGTGTAGCGCGAAGCGCCTCGGTGCTCTCTGTGGTGAAAAAATTAAAACACTATTTACCACAGAGTGCACAGAGGGAGTGATTAAAAATAAAAACAGTTGTTAGATTTTGAGATTTCAGTAATTGAAGCTTTTCTCGGTTTAGTGCTTCGATTTTCACTGTGATTCAAAATAATCCTTTAGACGAGAAAGTGACTATACTGTCAAAATAAATTACAAGGAAGTGGATAAAAATATCAATGGAAACAGATTTACTAACTCATAAGGTTATTGGTTGCGCTATAGAGGTTCATAAACATTTGGGTCCAGGCTTATTAGAGTCTAGTTATGAAAGCTGTCTAATGTATGAACTAAATCAATCTGGGTTGCTAGCTATTGCACAAGCTGAACTACCTATAAAATATAAGAATGTATCAATCGATACAGGTTATAGACTTGATATATTGCTAATTGTTGAATTAAAAGCAGTTGATAAATTGCGGCCTATTCATTCTGCTCAGTTGATGACGTATTTAAAGCTGACAGGAATAAGAACAGGTCTACTAGTTAATTTTAATGAAGTTAAGCTCGTTGACGGTATTAAAAGGATCAGAGTTTAATTACTTTACTTCCTAAATAACTTCAAGATTAAGAAGTTACAAATGACTGTCTTCTCGGTGTAGCGCGAAGCGCCTCGGTGTTCTCTGTGGTTCAAAAGCGGGCTGCGAACTTACCTACCCACTGCGCGGGGTAAACTCCCGCCTACAGGTATAAAAAAACCTTGCGATATTAACCGCAAGGTTTTTAAATTTCTCGAACCTCGAACCTCGAACCTGGAACCTGGAACCTGGAACCTGGAACCTCGAATCTAGCTCTTAAAAGCGTCTTGTAGTGGGGGTACTACTTGCTTTTTACGGCTCAATACGCCATCTAGCCATACTTTACCGTCTTCTGGTTTTTCACCATAAGCTTGCTCAACAAGGCTGGCATCGTCTGATGCAATCAGCATTTGTGAGCCTTCTTTCATAATGTCGGTTAGTAGTAAAAATACTGAGTGGCGACCGCCTTCTTCTTTAAGCTTGGTAATGTCGGCTTCAAGGTCGGCTTTAATATCGTCAAATACCGCAAGGTCAATAACTTCTAATTGGCCAATACCGACTAGGTTGCCGTTCATGTTAAAGTCTTTAAAGTCACGCATTACTAAATCACGTACAGGCGTATCTTCAACGGCTGATTTAACGCGGAACATGTCCATGCCTAGTTCTTTAAAGTCTTCAATGCCTGCAATTTCAGCAAGGGCTTCAACACATTTAATATCGGCAGTGGTACAGGTTGGCGATTTAAAAATAACGGTGTCACTTAAAATAGCGCAAAGCATAATGCCAGCAATATCTTTAGGGATCTCTACGTTATAAAAATCGTACATCATCTTAATGATGGTGTTTGAACAACCAACAGGGCGGATCCAGCATTCAAGCGGGGTTGATGAGGTTAGGTCACCTAATTTATGGTGATCAACCACGCCAACAACGCGAGCTTGGTCGATATCATCAGGTGCTTGGGTTTTTTCTGTGTGGTCTACAATGTAAACGTCTTCGCCAGCGTAGCTAAGTTTAAGCTCAGGTGCTTCGAAGCCAAATTTATCTAAAATAAACTGTGTTTCTGGTGATACTTCACCAAGGCGGGTTGGAATTGCCGGCTCATCAATTTGGTTTTTTAAATAAGCCAGTGCAATTGCACCACATATTGAATCTGAATCTGGGATTTTATGGCCCACTACATACATTGACATTGACTAAACTCCTTAAAATTTGCCGATATTCTAGCAAAGTATCCAGCTTTTAACATATAGACAGTGCAATTAAGTTTTAGCTAAACTTGAAAACCTTATATAAATTAGGAACTGCATATGCGATTAAGCCGCAAAGGTTGGAACAATGTTATTATTTTTTCTATGTTGATCATGATCTTCTTTTTAAATGGTCTTCATAAAAAGATTGGATCCGATGAAACGCAGGCGCAACTGCAGCCACTACTTCCTGCGCAAAGCTTTGTGTTAACACTTGAATTTAGCGACCAAAAAATTGAGCGCATTGGTACAAGCTGGCGTACTACTGCTTTGATCAAAGAGGTGCCGCTTAGTTGGCAAGGTTCAGAGAAGCAACTTAGTGAGCTTGTTTATTTATGGCAAAATACAGCGTTAATGACGACAGCCACACCTGATGCGCTTGATATTAATAAGCCACTATCGGCAGCGACGTTTGAACTCGCGGGTGAGCCCCTACCTTGGGTGTACTTATTATATGAAGCAAATGGTGAGTATTATCTTCTCGAGAAAACCAGTCAGCGGCTAATGTTGCTTGATTTAAGCACTGCCAAGCAATTATTTCCTAGTTTTACCTTTTCATAAGTGAGTTTTATAAATGCCTGAATTACCAGAAGTAGAAGTTAGCCGCATGGGCATTACCCCCCATGTGCTAAACCAAGTCGTTACTAAGGTAAACATTCATAATGCCAGTATGCGCTGGCCTGTGCCAGATGAGGTATACCAACTTGAGGGGTTGGTGGTTAGCAGTATTGAACGCCGCGCAAAATACTTGCTATTAGAATGTGAGCTTGGGGCGGCTATATTGCATTTAGGGATGTCAGGGAACTTGCGCGTTGTAAATAAAACCGAGCCACTTAAAAAACACGACCATGTTGAGTTTATTTTAGCGAACAATAAGGCGCTTCGTTTAAACGATCCGCGCCGCTTTGGTTGTTGTTTATGGCAAGCACCCAATGAAGAGCATAAGCTACTTGCTAAATTAGGCCCTGAGCCACTCACAGATGACTTTTTTGCTAAACGTGTTTATGAGCAATCACGTAATAAAAAAGTGCCCGTTAAGCAGTTTATTATGAATAACGCCGTGGTGGTGGGGGTCGGTAATATTTATGCTAACGAATCATTATTTAAAGCGGGTATTGACCCTCGTAAAGAAGCCGGAAAGGTAAGCCTTAAACGCTACCAAGCGTTAATCCCAATTATAAAAGACATCTTAGCCGCTGCAATTACTCAAGGCGGCACAACGTTAAAAGACTTTGCCCAAAGTGACGGTAAGCCTGGCTACTTTGCGCAGCAGTTATTAGTGTATGGCCGAAAAGGCCAACCCTGTGTAAATTGCGAGAGCGAATTAACCGAAATCCGCCTAGGGCAACGCAGCACCGTTTTTTGTGAGGTGTGTCAGAAGTAGAGAATAGCTGTCAGCTGTAAGTTTTCAGCTGTCAGTAAGAATGGTTACTCACTTGTTTTTATTTTTGCTATCAAACTTGTTAGCATTTTTGACAGCTGGACTGTTTCATTTAGCCAAGACTTACCTATGTCGGTATCAATATAGTTAATATCGATGCCAATATATATTTGGGTTCTTGCCTCAGCAAGCGAAGAGCGAGCGATATCTAAAAAGCGTGTTTTTTCTTTATCACTCTCTCTTGTCATGCCCTCAGCTATATTACTAGGAACAGATAAACCAGAGCGTGTTAATTGATCTCTAAAGCTAAAGTCTTTAATTAGTTGTGTATTTCTGTAAATATCAGCGCTAAGGCGGGCTGAACGCTTCCATACCTCTAAGTTTTCAAAGTTCATAACGCAAAATCCCTATGCTTAATTTTTAAAGTATAGTTGAGATTTTTTTAACAAAAAATAGTTACTTTCGCAAAGAAAGTACTTTTTTCGAATCTAAAATTATAATTAGCTTTTCTGACCGCTGACCGCTGACCGCTGACCGCTGACCGCTGACCGCTGACCGCTGACCGCTGACCGCTGACCGCTGAGTAATAACTTTTCTTGAGGAAAAAACAACCGGCCGGTAGCAATGTGATTTAAGTGCTGGTATACTCCCGCGTCTGCCACGTTGCGTTCTATGTCCTCATATAGTTTAGCCACTTGTGAGCGGCGCAAAAGTCTAAAACTCGAAGGGGTTGTAGCAAACTTAGAGCGGTAGTTAAACATAACTACCTGTGGTTTTAATTGAAAAACATTGGATTTTTATAAATGAAAACGTTTGTTGCTAAACCAGAAACAGTAAAACGTGACTGGTACGTAGTTGACGCTGAAGGTAAAACTTTAGGTCGCATCGCTACTGAAATCGCTCATCGCCTACGCGGTAAGCATAAAGCTGAGTACACACCGCACGTAGATACTGGTGATTACATCATCGTTATTAACGCTGAGAAAGTTACTGTTACTGGTAATAAATTCAAAGACAAAGTGTACTATGCTCACTCTGGTTTCCCAGGTGGTCTTAAGTCTACTACTTTTGATAAACTTCAAGCTGCAAAGCCTGAAATGATCATCGAAAAAGCTGTTAAAGGCATGTTGCCACGTGGTCCTTTAGGCCGCGCTATGTACCGTAAACTTAAAGTTTACGCGGGTACTGAGCACAATCATGCTGCACAACAGCCTCAGGTTCTAGACATTTAAGGAGCACTATCATGGCAAATCAATACTACGGTACAGGTCGTCGTAAAAGTTCAAGTGCTCGCGTATTCTTACGCCCAGGCACTGGTAACATCGTAATCAACAAGCGCTCTTTAGAAGAGTACTTTGGTCGCGAAACAGCACGCATGGTTGTTCGTCAAGCTCTTGAGCTTGTTGACATGACTGAAAAGTTTGACTTACACATCACCGTTGCTGGTGGTGGTACTACTGGTCAAGCTGGTGCTATCCGTCACGGTATCACTCGTGCACTTATGGAGTTTGACGAGTCATTACGTCCACAACTTCGTAAAGCAGGTTTCGTTACTCGTGATGCACGTAAAGTTGAACGTAAGAAAGTGGGTCTTAAGAAAGCGCGTAAGCGTCCACAGTTCTCAAAACGTTAATTTTTACGTTATCAAGAATTCAAAAACCCAGCTTATGCTGGGTTTTTTGTTTTTAGATAATGAGTTTCGAGTAACGGGCTACGAGAACCGAGCTGCGAAAGAGATTAAGTTCCGTGCGTTAAATTATATGTTTACTATAATTTATGATGAATGCGGGATTAAGGCTAAGGAGTGGTTGTGAGGTATGAAAGTTTAGATGTATGGAAAAAGTCTTTCTCATTAAGTTTGTTTGTATACCAAACCCTTGCTGCTTTGAGGGATTTCGGCTTAAAAGATCAAATGTGTCGAAGCGCAGTTTCAGTGCCTAGCAATATTGCAGAGGGTTATGAGCGTTACTCTGATAAAGAAAGAGCTTATTTTCTTTCTGTGGCTAAAGGGTCTGTCGGTGAATTAAAAACTCAGCTAATGATTGCTTTTGAGTTAGGTCATATTAATTATGAACAAACAGAATACGCTTTAAATGAGTGTGAGAGTATTGGGAAAATGCTTGGTAAATTGATTTCTATGATTAAAAATGCATGATAACCCCGAACCCCGAACCCCGAACCCCGAACCCCGAACCCCGAACCCCGAACCCCGAACCCCGAACCTTTTCCCTTTAAGACTAATGTCGACATTAGCTTGATCAAAATAGGCCAAGTATGCGTATTTATTGAACGAAAGCTTAAAAATGACCGACTAACGCAAAAAAAGTTAAATAATTATCGCAATTAGTTTAAATCCATCAGTTAATTGGTGAATTTTTTTGCTACAATTGGCGGGCAAATAAAGTGAATGAGTTTAATGTCGCCAAATTCAGTGGTTACTGTACTTAGTTGGTGAGATTGTACTTGTTTACAAATTGTTTTTACGGAAGCGATACTATAGTCATTTGGTTTCATACTCGAGCTAACTTAATCAACTATTTGAGCAAGTCAGGATTATTCGAGCAGGAGGCTGTGAATAACCTTGTTTTAAACAAGGGTTTTAATTATGATCGTTTCTCTTTTAAAATTCGAAAAATTAACCTGCTGTAACTGATGTTCTCAATATAGCAAGTGTTGAGAATCATAGTGGAGATAAGTGGATGAGCAATGCGCCTGTAGACAATGGCCGACGTCGCTTTTTAACCATAGCTACCTCTGTTGTTGGTGGTGTTGGTGCGGCTGGGGCTGCTGTTCCTTTTATTGCGTCTTGGAATCCAAGTGAGCGAGCTAAATCTGCGGGTGCGCCTGTAGAAGTAGATATCAGCAAACTTGAGCCAGGACAATTAATACGTGTCGAGTGGCGTGGTAAACCTGTATGGGTTGTATCACGGACCCCAAAAATGCTTGAGCAGATGAAAGAACATGAAGGTCAACTTCGTGATCCGCAATCGCAAGAGCCACAACAATTAGAATCATCAACCAATGATTTCCGTTCATTACGCCCAGAGATTTTTGTCGCTGTAGGTATTTGTACGCATTTGGGTTGTTCACCTAGCTTTTTACAAGGTGGCTTTGGTGAGAAAGTGGAAGGGACTGATGACGGTTTTTACTGTCCATGTCACGGTTCTAAGTTTGATATGGCCGGCCGTGTATTTCAATCGGTACCTGCACCATTAAATTTAGAAGTTCCACCATATACTTTTCTTGATGAGACCACTATTTTAGTGGGCGAAGAACAAGGGGTGGCCTAATGTTTGGAAAAATTGTTGAGTGGATAGACGACCGTATCCCAATGACACGTGTTTGGAACATGCACATTGCACAGTATCCAGCACCAAAAAACTTTAACTTCTGGTACTTCTTTGGCTCACTCGCTATGTTAGTACTAGTTAACCAAATCCTTACCGGTATTTGGTTAACGATGAACTATGTACCATCTGCTGAAGGTGCGTTTGCATCAGTAGAATACATCATGCGTGATGTAGAGTACGGTTGGTTATTACGTTATTTGCATTCAACGGGTGCATCTGCGTTCTTCATCGTTGTTTACATGCATATGTTCCGTGGCATGATCTACGGTTCTTACCAAAAACCACGTGAATTACTGTGGTTATTCGGTATGTTTATTTTCCTAGCCCTAATGGCTGAAGCGTTCATGGGTTACTTATTACCATGGGGTCAAATGTCGTTTTGGGGTGCACAGGTAATCATTTCATTATTCGGGGCTATCCCGGTTATTGGTGATGATTTAACACTGTGGATCCGTGGTGACTACGTTATTTCGGGTGCAACGCTTAACCGCTTTTTTGCATTACATGTAATTGCACTGCCATTGGTTATTGTTATCTTAGTATTTTTACACATTGTTGCACTACACGAAGTGGGTTCAAACAACCCAGACGGTATTGATAACAAACGTAAAAAAGGAACTGTGGCTGAAGAAGATAAGCCTAAATTTAAGTTCCATGAATACTACACTGATAAAAAAGACATCATTGATGCGATTCCGTTCCACCCTTATTACACAGTAAAAGATATTGTGGGTGTGGTTGGCTTCTTAATCTTGTTCTGTTGGGTGGTGTTCTTTATGCCTGCTATGGGTGGTTTCTTCTTAGAAGCGCCAAACTTTGAACCGGCAAACCCACTCAAAACACCAGCGCATATTTTCCCTGTTTGGTACTTTACGCCGTTTTATGCAATCTTACGTGCGATTCCAGACAAGCTAATGGGTGTTGCAGCAATGGGTGCATCTATTGTCGTGCTAGCATTATTGCCTTGGATTGACCGTGGTTCGGTTCGTTCAGTTCGTTACCGTTGTGGTTTCCACAAATGGAACATTGCAGGCTTTGTAGTTACTTTCGTTCTTTTAGGTTGGGTTGGTGCTACACCTCAAACTGACTTTAAAACGCTTGTTTCGCAAATCTGTACTGTGACTTACTTTATGTTCTTCGTACTGTTATTTGTTTACAGTAAGAATGAAAAAACTAAGCCATTGCCTGAGAGGTTAACGAAATGATGAAAAAGCTACTTATTGGTTTATTCGCTTTATCAGTAAACGTATTACCAGCAATGGCGGCAGGCCCGTCAGTTCCTCTAATGGAAGCGGGTAACGATATATCTGATCAACCTTCTTTGCAACGTGGCGCAAAGTTGTTCATGAACTACTGTCTTGGTTGTCACCAAATGCAGTATCAACGTTATGAACGTACTTTCCGCGATATTGGTATTCCAACAGAGATTGGTCAAGAGCAACTTATTTTTGATGGTTCAAAAGTAGGTAGTCATATCAATAATGCAATGAAGAAAGAAGATGCTGCAAAATGGTTTGGTGCGGCTCCGCCGGATCTAACAAATGTTGCGCGTGTGCGTGGCAGTGATTGGATTTATACCTATTTAAAATCGTTTTACAAAGATGAATCTCGTCCGTTTGGCGTAAATAATACGTTATTCCCATCGGTGGGTATGCCACATGTTCTTCAAGAGTTGCAAGGTGTTCCTACCGCAATTACTGAAGAAGTAACAGTAAATGGTAAAACAACCACTCATATTACTGGTACAGAAACAGATGGTACGGGCGAATTAAGTGTAGATGAATATGACCAAGCAGTTCGTGATTTAACGAATTTCCTAGAGTATGTAGGTGAACCTACACGTCTCGAATCGGAAGCGCTAGGTATTAAGGTACTTGGATTCTTAGTGATTCTATTTATCTTGGCATTTATGCTGAAGAAAGAATACTGGAGAGATGTTCATTAAGTTTGAACATATTTAAAGGTAATTTTGCAATAGGGGCTTAAGCCCCTATTGCTGTTTTAGTTATTTAATGGAGGTAGGCATGGCCGTAGCTGCCAATAAGCGCCCTGTAATGACCCTTTTTTCTGGTGCTAACTGTATGTATAGCCACCAAGTACGCATTGTACTTGCTGAAAAAGGTGTAAGTGTAGATATTCATATGGCTGAAAAGGATAATCTGCCAGAAGCACTTCACGAAATTAACCCTTACGGTACAGTGCCAACACTGATTGACCGTGAGCTTGGTTTATATCAGGCAAACATCATCATGGAATACCTTGATGAACGTTTTCCTCATCCTCCACTAATGCCTGTATACCCGGTCATGCGTGGTCGTAGTCGTTTAATGATGCACCGTATTGATACTGATTGGTACAGCCTAGCTGAAAAGATCATTAACAACACGTCTGAAGCAGCGCAAGCGCGTAAAGAGCTGACAGAAGCATTACTTGCAATAGCACCGATCTTTAGTGAAGCGCCTTACTTTATGAGTGAAGAGTTTAGCTTAGTTGATTGTTACTTAGCTCCACTATTATGGCGTTTACCTGAGTTTGGTATTGAGCTAAATGGTGCAGGCTCTAAAGAACTTAAAGAGTATATGATCCGTTTATTTGAACGTGAATCATTCCAAGCTTCTTTAACTGAAGCAGAGCGTGAGATCCGTTTATAATGACCTCTAATCGTCCTTATTTACTACGCGCTTTTTTTGATTGGATTGTTGATAACGAATGCACACCACACTTAGTGGTTAATGCTGATTTTCCTGCAGTGCAAGTGCCAACACAGTTTGTCCAAGACGGCCAAATTGTATTGAACATAAGCCCTTCAGCGGTTACGCAGTTTTCGTTAGATAATTCTCAGCTTAGCTTTAACGCACGCTTTGGCGGTCAGCCAATGCAAGTGTACGTGCCTTTAGGGGCTGTACTTGCAATATATGCACGCGAAAATGGCGAAGGCACAGTCTTTACTGCAGATGAGTTTTTAGAGGACGAAGACGATTTTGCTCCAGAGCTTGAAAGTGTCGATTCATCACCTGAACTAGTTGATGAAACACCTGATCCTAAGCCTGAAAAGAAAAAAGGCTCACATTTACGCGTTATAAAATAACCCGTAAATGTTAGATAAAAACCGCTTAATAAGCGGTTTTTTTATACCTGATTAAAAGTAGGCGAAAGGTGAAAGGGAAAAGGTGAAAGGTGAAAGTTCACGGGCGACGAGCTGTGAGAAATGGGTTGAGATTGATTGGTGTAGCTGCGGGTTTATTCCGCGCATGTGGTTTTAGGTAATAAATTTATTCACAAAGAGGTTAAGAGACGCTGTGCTTTTAGAGCTAGTGAAAAAACAATTAATCACTCGGGCTCATGGTTATTGTTTTCTCATTTACTCCTCATTTACTCCTCATTCACTTCTCTTTGTGTATATGGTTTTTTAAGCGGGTTCATTGCCTACAGGTATAAAAAAACCTTGCGATGTTAACCGCAAGGTTTTTAAACTTCTCGAACCTCGAACCTCGAACCTCGAACCTCGAACCTCGAACCTCGAACCTCGAACCTTATTCTTTACAAATACTCAAACACTTTAATAACGCGCTCTACGCCAGAGATATTACGGGCAATATTAACGGCTTGGTTTGCTTCAGCGTCAGACACTAGCCCCATTAAGTATACTTCGGCATTTTCAGTCACTACTTTTATATTATTACTGCTGATGTTTTCAGCCGCTAAAAGCTGCGCTTTTACTTTTGAGGTTAACCATGAGTCGTGAGTTTGCGTGGTGATACCAATATTAGAGCCAATGCGTAGTTGGTTGTGAATTTTACGAATGCCAGATAGGTTCTCAATGGTTTTAAACGCTTGGTTTTTCATTTCTTGGTTAGGAACTTGCCCTACCATTAAAACCACGCCATTAACGCTTATAACGCTGATATGAGCAAACTTATTAAGACGTTCATCTTCACTAATAGCAATGCTGGCTTTTATTTCAATGTTGTTGTCGTCTATTTGCGAGCCAATGGTTCGTCTATCGTTTGCTGCAGTAACAGCACTGGCTGTGCCGGCCACTACAGCAGCAGCACAACCTTGTAATAACACAACGGTGCCTAAAATAATCAGGGAGCGTTTAAACATAATTTTCATCCTGCGGGAAAAGAGTTAAATCTACCAATTCACTTAAACAGTGAAGGTTAACTAAATGCGATTCAATAATGCGACTAGGGCGTTTAGACGGTGTACGTATTTCTACATCGTTGTGCCCAAGTAAGCCAACGAGTTCGCCGCCATCATCACCTACCATTACTATGACCTTCATATCTTTGGTTAGTGCCGCTTCTACTGCAGAAATTATATGTTTTTCATTGCCATTAATTGCTAATGCAAGGAGCAAATCACCTTGCTGAGCAAAGGCACGTACTTGGCGTGCAAAGGTATCGTGGTCATCTATTTGATGGCCTTGACCTAGGTTAATATTTTCTTGCGAAAGGGCAATTGCAGGTAAGCAAGGGCGCTCTGTTTCGTAAAAGTTTACTAATACGCCAGCCATGTGTTGTGCCAACATGTGGCAGTTTGCTGTGCCGCAACATATCAGTTTATTACCATTGATCAGGCTTTGTGCAATGGTGAATGCCGCTGACTCCAATGCGCTAGGAAGTACTTCACCTGCTGCAATTTGAACTTGAATACTTTCTTTAAAAATTTCTTTTATTGTGTCTTGCATGGATTACCAACAATTAATATCTAATTCTGTGTGAGCTCACACCCGCTTTATTAAGGATGATGATTTTTAGAAGCAGCTTGTTAATTTTTAACTACGCATTAATGCATTTAGCTGTTGTAATAATTGCTCACTCATTTGTATGTGCTCGGTATTAAAATACGTTTTTTAGCCAGTTTATGTGTAGTGATGGCTCGCCTGTTATAGCAACATAATCAATACGTAATGGCTGATTCTTTAAGTTTTTAGCCGCGAGGTAATGATAAATAGTTCGTCTTAATTTTGCTTGCTTTTGCGGGCTTAAAGCATAATTAGCGCCGCCTTTTATATTATTTTTACGAAACTTAACTTCTACAAATACTAATGTGTCACCGTCTTTCATAATGACATCAAGTTCGCCATAGGGGCAGTAGTAATTACGCTCAAT
Source organism: Pseudoalteromonas sp. 23_GOM-1509m (assembly GCF_000518425.1). Lineage (NCBI taxonomy): Bacteria > Pseudomonadati > Pseudomonadota > Gammaproteobacteria > Alteromonadales > Pseudoalteromonadaceae > Pseudoalteromonas > Pseudoalteromonas sp. 23_GOM-1509m. The sequence goes on along the minus strand of NZ_JADO01000010.1, from coordinate 226,676 downwards.
CGCTTTTAAGCCTTGTGCTTCTAAATACTTTTGCGCTTGGCGCTCATAATACTGGCCTTTTTCACGACTATTTTGCCACAGCTGTTTAAACCACGACATGTCGACCCCTTAGTTAATTATGGTTATGCCATCGTTAGCTGATTGCATAAATAGCGGTACAGGGCGTTGTGTTTTTAACTCCACCGGTTTTATTCGGCGGTTGCTGTACTGAGCCCATTGCAGTGAACGTTCAATATCACCGGCACTATTAATCGACAATTTACCGCTCAACCCTGAAAAGTATTTATCGGGTGTAACACTCAATTGTCTAATATCGTTAAGCATGGTGACGGAATCATAAGCCATCGCAAATAAACGTTGGCTTATATCGGCTTGTTCAGGCCATAAATCATTGTATTGCTGACGCAGATTATGTTGCTTAATTTGTGAGTCTAACATCCAAGGCAGTTCAGTAAAGTAGAGTCCGTCTAAATCACCTTTGTCAGTGGTATCTATTTGCTTACTGTGGCTTTTAGAGCTGGCGTAAATAGGAATTCTATCGGCAAAGGTACTCACATTAACATCAAGGTAAGGCTTAATTAATCGGGTTTCAATGGCGTCGCCGAGTATGTAAATGGCATCAATATCTCCACGTGAGCGTGTTTCGCTTTCAACTTCTTTATTAAAAAGTGCTTTAACAGATTTAATACGCTCTTTTGACTTATCAACTTCTAACAAGCTAGTAATCGTATTGGGCATATCTTTGTTATCGTTATAAAAACCAACTTGCGTGGTTGTTTCACTATAGCGTTGCCACTGCAGATTAAAGTAGTCAACTAAGCGCTGGCCATTGGTATTATTTGGCGCTAACAACATCGGCTTTTGATAACCCTGTGCTAAAAAGTGCTCTAGCGTTTGCTGTACTTCATGTTCAGGATTAAGCGCAAAAAAGTAATGTTGCAGCGAGGTTCTTTCGCCATCAAAGGTATTTAAATGTAAGGTGGGTATATCGAGTAATGTATTGGTATTAGCGAGCTTATCTATATTGGCTTTTAATAGTGGACCAATAACAAAGTCAGGCTGTAACTGAGAAATTTGTGCGCTCAACGCTTCTGTTTCAGTGTTTTCATCTATAAACAGTGTTTCGTTGATCTCTTTTTTATCAAGCGCTGCCAATATACCGGCTTTTAAGGCATCCCCAAGGCGCTTATTAGCACCTGACTGAGGCAGTAAAACAACCAAACGCTCAATATTAATTGGCGCTAATTCATTAGCATACGTTTCTTGTTTTGGCAGTACATTGTTACCAGGATGCCCCAGGTAACGGCGGCGCCAATTATTAATGGCTTGGTCTAAATCAACCGAGCTGTTGGCGTAAACTTGATGATACAAAGCTAAGTTAACCCAACCTTGTTGGATCACAGAACCACGGTTAAATCGTTCTAATGCGTAAGATGAGAGTTGCTTTAAATTTTTCCAAAGTGCATCACTAAGCTGAGGAATTGAAATAGTGTTTTTAGTTGCAGATTCTGACGCCGCAAAAAAATAGGGTGCAGCACGTTTTGGCAAGTTTTGAGAAGCAAAAATGCTGGCAGTTAAAAATTTGTGCCAGGCAAAATGTTCGGGTTGCTTGAGTTGTCCCTCAAGTGAGTTTAATACTTCAAGTGCTTGCTGGTTTTTATTCTGCTCTTTTTGTGCAAAGGCAATATATAAACGGTTTTGAATTTGATCAACACTGGCAGTAAGTGCAAGTTCGCTACATATTGTTTCGAGTAGCGGCCAGTTTTCTTCAGTAATGGCGCTATCACGGGCACTATAAAGCAGTTGAATTTTATCTGCACCAAAACGGTTTTGCGCTAATTGATAAATCGATTGCGCGTTCAGTGCTTCATTTTTCAGCGTATTGGCACTGCTATTTAAGTTATCGCTGGTTTTAGTTGGTTTTTCGGTTGTGCTACACGCCGATAACCCTGACAATATAATTAATAGACTAACTAGTTTAAGTCGCACAATGATTTCCCATACGTTAACGCGATTTGCTTATATTACTGACTGACGCAGGAGACCTCAATGTTAAATGAGGAGAATTCACAGAAAATTGGCACTCTTTACGTTGTTGCCACCCCAATCGGCAATTATGACGACTTAAGTCAGCGTGCAATCGCGACATTATCGCAGGTTGACTTAATCGCTGCTGAAGACACTCGCCATACTGGCAAGCTACTCAGCCACTTTGGTATTAAGGCTAAAACCTTTGCGTTACATGACCATAATGAAAAGCAAAAAGCGCAGCAAATTATTGATCAACTTAATCAAGGGTTAAATATTGCATTAGTATCCGATGCCGGCACGCCGCTTATAAGCGACCCTGGTTATGCCGTTGTTAATTTATGCCGTGAGCAGGGCGCACTTGTCACACCTGTACCTGGTGCATGCGCTGCTATTACGGCGGTATGTTGTTCAGGGCTGCCAACCGACCGTTTTCAGTTTGTTGGCTTTACGCCCGCTAAAAGTAAAGCGCGCCAAGACTTTTTTATTGATGCAGTTAACTCAAGCATCACCAGCATTATGTATGAAAGTACCCACCGTATTATGGCAAGCTTAGACGATTTAGAAGCAGCGCTAGGTAGTGAGCAGCAAGTGGTATTTGCCAAAGAGCTCACTAAAACATTTGAAACCTTTTTTAATGGCACAGTGACTGAGTTAAAGCAGTTTTTAACTGACGATCCTACTAAACAGCGCGGTGAAATAGTACTCATGCTGCCGGGTAAACCTAAGGTAGTTGACGATATTCCACCAGAAGCTCGTAAAATGTTAGCGTTACTCGAAAACGAAATGCCAATGAAAAAAGCCTGTGGTGTAGTAGCCGATTACTTTGGTATGAAGAAAAACGCGCTTTATAAAACAATTATTGAAGAAAAACAGTAAATGTTTACTGCGTAGTGTTGTGCTCTCATGTATACTGCGCGCCGAGTTAGCCAAGATAATCGCTGCCTGCAACGAAAATGCGCAGGGGGAGGAAAGTCCGGGCTCCACAGGGCAGAGTGCCAGTTAACGGCTGGGGGGCGTGAGCCCACGACAAGTGCAGCAGAGAGAAGACCGCCAATCTTCGGATTGGTAAGGGTGAAAGGGTGCGGTAAGAGCGCACCGGGCCGCTAGTAATAGTCGGTTGCAAGGTAAACTCCACTCGGAGCAAGACCAAATAGGGTTCCTTATGGCGTGGCCCACGTTGGAACCGGGTAGGTTGCTTGAGCCATAGAGCGATTTATGGCCTAGACGAATGATTATCACTTTCTTCGGAAAGGACAGAACCCGGCTTACCGGCTGACTCACTCATTCAATAAAAAAGCTCGCAGTTAACGCTGCGGGCTTTTTTGTGTTTGGAATAAGCTGTCAGGTTGCGGGCGGCGAGCTTCGGGTTGCGGGCTTAAAACCTAAACTCGACGCGAGACTAACTATCGCCTTCAGGCATAAAAAACCTTGTAATGTTAACCGCAAGGCTTTTAAATTTCTCGAACCTCGAACCTCGAACCTCGAACCTCGAACCTCTCTATATAATATTTTTACCTTGCTCTGGGTCGCGTGATTCATCGGCTTGCTCGCGAATATCATCCGTATCACTACTTACATCATCAATACTGTGTTCATGCTCTGTGGTTTTATGTTTTTGAATATGTGATTGCTCGTTAATTTCTTCTGTTGCCTCTGTTTTAGCTTCGCTTGCTATGGGATAAATATCTTCACCTTGGCTATTGAGCAATATACGCTCTCTGGCATTGTCAGGCATGCTTATATTATGTTGCGTAAAACTATTGATTAACTCTCGCATAAGCTGTGAGGCTACTTTTACCGTGCTGTATTGTTCGCCGTTGACCCAAAAGTAAACGGTAAAGTTAATAGTGGCGGAGCCTAAGTTATCAATCAATACTTGGGGAGGTGGATCGCTAAGCACAGAGGTTTGCTGCGATATTATACTAATTGCCAAACCTTGTGCGTCGCGAATGTCATTATCGTAGCCAATACCGATTGAAAAATGACCGCGCATTTTAGGATTAGCGGTTAAGTTTTTAATGGTATTTTTATACACAGTCGCATTGGGTATTTGAATATGATTGCCATCGTAGTCAACTAAAGTGGTTGCCCGTGCAGTTACTTTTTTAACAATACCAATTCTGCCATCAACTTCTATTACATCATCTATTTTAAATGGACGCTGTACACTTAAAAGTAAACTGGCAATAAAGTTCTCAGCAATATCCCGAAAGGCAAAGCCTAAAATAAGCCCAATTAATCCGGTGCCACTCATAATTGCGACCGCGAATTCGGTGAGTCCTGCCAAGCGTAAAAATAGATAAAACCCGAGTAAAATAATTAAGGTGCTAATACCTCGCCTAGCAACTAGATGTACTAATTTACTCTTGGTCATGTAAGTAACAGGCTTTATTAACAAGCGTGATAATGGTGTGGCAATTAAATAACTAATCACCAAAATAACAATCCCTAATAATAAAGTGGGCAGTAATTGCATGAATGTGTGTAGTAATTGCACGCTTTGATCTTTTAAAAAGCTCCAAGAAATTGAGTTTGGCTTAACGGTGTCGATTGCTGGAATTGATGTGTTATTAGCGAGTGTTGCAATTAAAGCACTGAGCATAGAGGTCATCCGTGTTAGGTCGAAGTAATTAGAGTCTGTGTTAAACAATAGCAGCAAGTTTAATACCAAGCAGTATTTGTTTGGCAAACATTTTGCTACTTAATTAGGAAAAGGGAGTTAACTATGAGTGACTTTAAGCGTGGCCAAAGAGCCAAGCAGCCTAACCATATCCCTCTGCGTGGCTGGTGGGATATTACAAGGCGAATAGTAAAACAAATGAGCCGTGATAATTTATCTTTAGTGGCGGCTGGCGTGGCATTTTATGCGTTACTGGCTATTTTTCCCGCCATTGCGGCATTGGTGTCTGTGTATGCTTATTTTGCATCACCGAATGATATTAGTGTGTATTTAAGTCAGTTTATGGCGTTATTACCACAAAGCACTCAAGAAATTATTTTATCTCAAGTTTCAAGTCTTGCGCAAAAGTCACAAACTAGTTTAAGCCTTAGTGCGCTGGGTACTTTACTGTTAACTATCTGGAGTAGCTCTAAGGGCAGCCAAGCGTTGATCACAGCATGTAATATTAGTTATCACGAATACGAAAAACGCTCATTCTTAAAGGCGCAACTTGTACGTTTGTTATTTTCAGTGGGTGCAATTGTGGTGGCTGTAATAGCACTGGTAATTATAGGTATATTACCGCTAGCGCTTAATTTACTAGGAATTAAAGAGAGTATTGATTTTTTAATCATGCTTATATCATGGCCATTGCTGGCATTGACTTTTAACTTTGCATTATTAATTTTATACCGTTATGCGCCTCACAGAAAAGCAGCTAAATGGCGCTGGGTTACCGTGGGCTCATTCACCGCCACCGTATTATGGATTGTGGCATCTTTTGGCTTTTCATTTTATGTATCTCATTTTGCTAGTTACAACGAAACATATGGCTCTATAGGTGGAGTGGTTATTATGCTTATGTGGCTATTTATTAGCGCTTATATCATTATTTTGGGAGCCACAATCAATGCTGCGTTAGAACAGCAAACTGCTCAAGACAGCACCATTGGACCAGATAAAAAAAGAGGGCAGCGAGGTGCGTATGTAGCAGACCACCTCGACACAAAATAACCAGTATTAGGGCTAAATGACTTTTATTTTAAACTAATTACTTGATTTGTTGTTATCAGCTGCATAAACGAGGCTTTGTGCAGCGGCTTTGAAAACAAATAGCCCTGGCCATAATCACAACCGGCCTCAAGTAATAAATCCATTTGTAATTTTGTTTCTATGCCTTCGGCAATCACTTTTAAACCAAGCTGATGAGCCATCATGATAATTGCTTCACACAAAGCCAGCTCTTGACTGCCTTTTTGAATATTATCAACAAAGCGTTTATCTATTTTTAGGTAGTCGGTATCCATTTCTTGCAAGTAAGCAAGCGATGAATAACCGGTGCCAAAGTCATCAAGGGCCAATTGCATACCTGACTTAACCAAGGCTTTCAAACGACTTTGGGTAAGTTCTTCCGGGTTAACCATTAAGCCTTCAGTAATTTCGGCCACAATCGCTGAGGCTGGTATATTTGCCGTTGCTAGCATATCGTACCATTCGTCTATGCCGCTATCGACGGTTGCCAATTGCACTGGTGAAACGTTAATGCTTATTTGAAATTCATCTTGAATGTGTTTTTTAATATCATTAAGTGTTTGTAGTGCCTCAGCAAATACAAATTGACCCAGCGCATTTATTTGTCTGGTTTCTTCAGCAAGAGGAATAAAGTCAGCAGGGCTGATCAGGCCTTTTTCTGGGTGTTGCCAACGAATAAGTCCCTCAGCTTTATGAACGTGTAAATCATCAAGCGATACGATAGGTTGGTAATACAATTCAAATTGTTCTAGCTCTATAGCTGAGCGAAGCTCTTTGAGTAGTTGCATTCTTGCGTTTGCATCTTCACGCATATCATGTGAGAAAAATTCAAAGCCATTGCGACCGCTATTTTTTGCTTTATACATAGCTTGGTCAGCGGCTTTAAGTAATTGCTCTGGATTTTGGCCATCATCTGGCGCGCAGGCAATACCAATACTGGCACTGATATACACTTTTTCATCTTCAATAAAAATAGTGGAGGCAAGGCTAAGCAAAAGTGATTTTGCCATTTGCTTTATATTATCGCTGCCATGTAAATCACTAAATACAACAACAAACTCGTCTCCGCCAATTCGTGCTACAAAGTCAGCCTCTTTGGCCGTTTGCACAATTCGCTCAGATACTAACTTAAGTAATCTATCGCCGTAATGGTGGCCCAATGTGTCGTTAATATCTTTAAAATGATCAATATCTAATAGCATAATGACCAGTTTTTGATCTGCATTGGTAAGGTTTGCGAATCGTAGGTTTAAGCGCTCTTTTAGTTCTAATCGATTAGGCAAGTCGGTTAAATGATCAAAGTGCGCTTGTCGCCAAATTAATTCATCTGCTTGTTTTTTCTCGGTTAGGTCGGTAAAAATAGCAATACGACTAGTCGGGGCTTTATTTTTATCGTAAATAGTATCGATGGTTAACCATTCAACATACAGCTCGCCATTTTTACGACGATTGGTTATTTCACCTTGCCAACGCCCTGTTTTATTGAGCGATTGCCACATGTAATTATAAAACTGCTTATCGTGTTTACCCGATGATAAAATACCCACCGTTTTATTGAGTACTTCTTTTCGAGAATACAAAGTTGTTTCACAAAACGCAGGGTTCACATCATAAATAACCCCATTTTCATCCGTGATTGCCATGCCTTCACTGCTGTTGTTGTAAACTAATGACGCTAAATGCAACGATTCTTGATTTTGCTTTCGTTGAGTGATGTTACTAATAACGATAATAAACTCATCGGCTTTTTTCATTGGGCTAATTTTAGCTTCATAAAACTGATTGTCTTGTTTTTGTTCAAGCTCAACAGTGACAGGGGCGATCAGGGGTATTAAGTACCCTTGCACTTGTTTTAAATTAGCATCAGAGAATAAACACGATAATTTTTTAGGGGGTGTTGAATGGCTATAATTTAACGATTTAATACGTCCACCGGTATCAAGAATATTGCCATTGGCATCTACGCGTAAAAAAGCATCGGGTAATGCATTAAGCAGGCTATTGAGCTCGTCATGCTTATGTTTAAGGCATGCTTCAGCCGTTAAGCGAGTTTCGGCCATGTATTTAAAACGATGGTAAAGTCTATTTAGCTCAGGACTATTGGGCTGCTCATCGTCATGAGGCATATTACCGGCCGCTAAGCGGTTAACCGCCTGCGTTAGACTTTTAATCGGATTTAAAATGCTTTTATTGACCAGTCGTCTAGCTAATACAGCTAAAAGAAGAATGGTCATTAAAAATCCTAAAACCATTTTTACAAAGTTAATATCTATCCGCTCAAGTGTTTTATCTATTGGTTGAGTAATATAAATAGAGAGCTTATTGTCATTGCCATCTCGATAGAGAGTCGTTTGATGAAAAACTCTACGGATACCATCTTTTCCTTTAAAAATGACACCTGCTTGTAAATTATGTTCTAAATCAAACTCTTCCAATTTATAACCCAATCTATCGGCTGAAAAAGGGGAGTTGGCTAAAATAAGATTATTAGAGTCAGTGATGGCGACTCGAACTTCTGTCGGTAAATTCAAGCTATTAAGTGCCGAGCTCCACCAGTCTAAAGCAATTACAGTTACTATCACGCCTTCAATATCATTGTTTTCATTAAGAATAGGGGAAGCAAAGTTAATGCTCTGGGCTTCAAGGCTGCGATCGTGCTGGAAATGGCCAATACTAAACTCTTTACTGGCGAGTGCGTTTTTAAAGTAGGGACGATCACTAACGTTGATATTAGGGGCACCATTATTTGAGGAACAAATTAAATCGCCGTCTTTGTTTACTAAACCAATATTCGCGATATTGCCATTGAGTGCCTTAACATCTAAAAAATACGAAGGGCAGCGAGAAGATAAAGACTTAATGTCTTTCTGCTTTTTTGCTAAAAACTCAGTAATATGCTCTACATCATTAATCATGCTTTGCTGCTTGATAATTAGATGCTCAGTGATAGAGCGCACTTTTTTCTCGTGCTCTTTAATAGCCGCGTCACGACTAAACCACAAGGTTACTAAAATGACAGCAGCTACAGGCATGCAAATTAGCATAAGTAGTCGATAAAGCTGATGTTTTAATGATGCAGTAAAAATAATCGTATCCAAATAAATATAGGGTAAAACTCTGACCAATAATTCTACTATAAATAACCTTTAATGTACTAAGGTTATATCGCAAATATTAAATTTACTTTTATTGTATATAACTGAAATTTATTAATTAATTTTCGGGTAGAGTCATAATAATAAATTAATATTTTATACTTTTACTTAACCTATTTTAGGCAACAAAAATGAAAATAACCAAAGTACTAACTGCTTATGCTACCCAAGATGGGGATGGTGTTAATATTCGTCGTATTCCAGGATTTGATGGTAAATATTTAGATCCATTTTTAATGATAGATGAGCTTAAATCTGACGATGAAAGTGATTATATTGGTGGCTTTCCTCCTCATCCTCATAGGGGGATCGAAACCTTTACCTATATTTTAAAAGGCGGGTTTGAACATCAAGACCAAATGGGTAACAAAAAGGCGATTCGTGCGGGTGACGTACAATGGATGAGTACCGGTAGCGGTGTTATGCACAGTGAAATGCCCCTTGCCGATGCTGAACAAGGCTTACATGGTTTTCAAATTTGGCTCAATATGCCAAGTGCTCAAAAAATGCGTGAGCCTCAATACCAAGATACCACAGAGCATCCAGCACCGAGTTTTACTAATCAACAAGGTGTTTCACTTAAAGCCTTAGCAGGGACATGGCAATTTGAATCACACCAATTGGCTGCAAGCTTACAAAATTTAGCTGCTAATGGCGCTATAGCCGATGTAGCTTTGCCTGCGGGTGAAGGGCTTAATTTACCGGCTTTAAAACAGCAAAAAGTAATGATTTATATTCATACAGGCTCATTAATATCTCAGACAGGTGACGTGTTTAATGCGGGTAAGTTACTTATATTAGAACCATTGAGTGACATTGCATTACAGGCACAGAAAGCGGCGGGGGTTCTTATTTTAGCAGGCGATCCACTTAACCAGCCAATTGCGCACATGGGACCTTTTGTAATGACCACCGAGGCTGAAATTCGCCAGGCTGTAAGCGATTATCAAAATGGTTTTTTTGGCTCATTGTCGTGATAAATCGATGCGCGAATGACTTTTAAGCAAGTAGCTTTAATAACCAAGTGTATTTTTTTATCGTGTTAGCATCACCTTTAGCAGACTCAACTACAGCGCCAGCTGCAAACGCACTGGCGAGCCCCACTTTTGTTGCTGCAAAGCGTTTGGCTCTGTATTTTATAGCTGCAAGATGCTGACGTTTTAGCTCTGATCGCATAACAACTTCTTTATCTAGCTGTTGCACGCGAGCGTTCGGTGAGTTGATCAAATAATTGATTAACATAATAGTGTGTGCCTTATAATTTAAGCAGCTGCCTTAGGCTATTTAGCGTTTTAGTAAAGCCAATTTTTTTGCTTAGATAAACGGCGTTTCGCCACAGCCAAACTAAGCATAAAATTTGTAGGCTGATCACCACTGCAATGCTCAGCCAAATAGAGCTAAACAGATCAAAGGTGGCAAAGCCTACAATACCTAAAAATCCCACCCACAGTAACACCAAGCCACTGGCAAAACATCCTAGTAGAATGGTGATCAGTGCTAAGGATCTTAACGACAGCTTCCACTCAGCTGTAGCCAGCTGATGCGTTAACTTTCCTTGTTGGTGATAATCATCCTTGAGCTGCGCTGCATAATCAGCAAGCTTAGCAACATGATCTTGCCAGTCATCGGCGTGTTTTGCCGATGACGGCGAATCTGTCCCTTGTGATTCACTTGGTGTTGAGTGTTGGTTTTGCATTAGTATTACTTACGACGAAACAGTGCTGTAACTAACATACCAGCAGCAAACGCCAGACCCGCCGTTGCTAATGGGTTTTCTGATGCGAGTTGACGCGTTTTAGACGAACACTCTGCTAGTTTCTCACGAGCGGCTAACTGCTTTTCATTAAGCGTTTCAGCTGAGCTGCTTGCGCCTTTACGAACACCATTTTCAGCTACCGCCGCTTTACTTGATAATGCATCAACTGCGTCATGCGCTGCTGATGTCGCTTTATCTGTTAGCGGTGCTTCAATCTCTTGTTTTGCATCAATAGGAGTTTTGCTCTTTGTTGCCGTAGCCATAATCAATCCTTAATAGTTTTTTAAAAGTAATTATTTAGATGCAATGATTAAACCAGTCTTTAACCTGTTGTTTTATATGAATTGTATTTTATTTACGAATTTTGAGTGGGTTTATAGCTGTAACTATTGCGACAACAGTTTGTAATTTTTACAAACTAGGACGTGTTGATCATTCGAGATTGATTTTTTCTTTGTCCACTCGGTTACAAACCTCGCGACACGATTAAACCGCATCTAGTTTGAACAGACTCTAATTCACAAAGGTCAGCAGGGCTCAAATAAATTGTAATTATTCACTGTTTATTCATTAAGCAAATAATGCCAACAAGCTAATAAAAAGAACGATAAAAAATTTTTTACTGGCTGATCAGATTTTTTATTAAACAATTCAACCGCTTTAATCGGAGCCTTATTTTTTCAGGCTTCGCGGGGTGCTAAAGCTGGGTGACTTACTTGACAAAAAGGCTTGTCAAGCCCTAAACTGGAGCACTGTGGTAAAAAGTGGTGTTTAGTGGATCAAACTGGATCGGGTTAATCAAAAAGTTGATTAAAATAATTTTACAATAGGCTTTTTATGTTTCGTGGCGCAAGTTCACTGAGTTTGGATGATAAAGGACGTTTTGCGGTACCGACTAAGTACCGAGATACGCTATTGTCTGAAGATCAGGGAACGGTAATTTGCACCGTTGCACTCAATGAGCCTTGCCTTTGGTTATACCCTCTTGCTGAATGGTTAGAAATAGAAAGCCGTTTAGCAAAAATATCCAATATGAATCCCAGAGCACGACGGATGCAACGTATGTTGTTAGGTAATGCGACAGAGTATCAGCTTGATAAAAACGGTCGAATTTTGTTGGCGGCTTCATTGCGCTCACATGCAGAACTTGGCAAAAAAATTATGCTGGTGGGTTTAATGAATAAATTTGAAATTTGGGATGAAGCACGTTGGCACGAGCAGATGCGCCAAGACACTGAGCTTGAAAGGCTCGGTGATTTTGAACCGAATGACGATTTAGATAACTTCACCCTCTAGCAGCAAAATAAAAGGCAAATAACAGCTAATGACAGCGCAATTTGAACACGTATCCGTATTAATGGACGAAACCATAGATGCACTTGCAATTAAGCCAGACGGCATATACATGGATGGTACCTTTGGACGTGGCGGACATTCAGGGCAAATATTAGCGCGCTTAGGTGAAAGCGGTCGTTTGCAGGCCATTGACCAAGATCCACAAGCGATAAAGTCTGCTGAAAAGTTTGCTGATGACCCGCGTTTTTCAATTGCTCATTCTCGTTTTTCAAAGTTATACGAGGTAGCTGAGCAAAACGATCTTATTGGTCAGGTTGATGGCATTTTACTTGATATTGGTGTGTCGTCACCGCAGCTAGATGACGCAGCGCGTGGCTTTAGCTTTATGAAAGATGGTCCGCTCGATATGAGAATGGATCCAAGTACAGGTCGCAGCGCAGCGCAGTGGTTAGCTGAGGCTGAATTAGATGACATTACTCATGTGATCAAAAAGCTAGGTGAAGAAAAATTTGGTAAGCGCATTGCGCACAAAATTTTAGAAGTGCGTGAACACACGCCAATCACTACTACTAAGCAGCTCGCTGATTTAGTCGATGAAGCCGTACCGGTGAAAGATAAGTTTAAACACCCTGCAACGCGGACTTTTCAGGCTATTCGTATTTATATCAATAGCGAATTAGAGGAAATTCAAACGGCATTACAAGCGGCGATTAAAGTTCTTAAGCCGGGTGGTCGCTTAGTGGTTATTTCGTTTCATTCTTTAGAAGATCGCATTGTTAAACAATTTATTAAAAAACAGAGTAAGGGAGAAGCGATACCCAGAGGTCTGCCTTTAACCGACGCACAAATAAATAAAAATCTGACGTTAAAAGCAGTGGGTAAAGCTATTAAACCAAGTGCTGATGAAGTGGCGCGTAATCCACGCTCTCGCAGCTCAGTGCTAAGGATCGCACAGAGGTTGGGATGAGTAAAAAAGCGAGCTATCGCCAACCCAATTTATTTCTTGAAATAATTAAAGGCCTAGGTGCGAACAAGATCACCTTGGCCTTGTTGGTTGTGATATTCGCATCAAGCTTGAGTGTGGTGCAAGTAACTCATCTCTCTCGAGCGCAATTAATTGAGCAAGATTCGTTGCTCCAAGAGCGTGACGAATTGGATTTAGAATGGCGTTATTTTTTAGTGGAAGAAGAGTTTTATTCACAACATGCGCGCATTGAAGAAGTGGCAACGTCACAACTCGAAATGAAGCGGCCAACCAGCCAAGATGAGCAGGTAATTATATTACAATGAGAATGCGAGGCAAAAAACCAGTCAATAACCTAATAGCATGGCGCTTTATTTTAGTGTGCGCGGTGATTTTTTTAGTGTTTGTGACCTTGGTATCGCGTGCTGCGTACTTGCAAGTAATTGAACCTGATAAAGCGCGCTCTGAAAGCGATAAACGTACGGTACGGATTGAAAAACTGCATGTGCAACGCGGGATGATTTTCGATCGTAACGGTAAAGAGCTTGCCGTTAGTGTGCCTGTGGTAAGCGTGTATGCGGATCCTAAAGCCCTGCATAAATCACTGGTTAGTAAAGTACTTAGGCAAGCACGCAAAAACGGTGAAGATCAGCAAACGCTTCGTGAAAATGTTGCTGAGTTAAATAAGCGTACCGCCCTGTATTATAAAAATGATTTACGCTGGCGTGAATTGGCTGATGTGTTGCGCATTGAGCCTAGTAAAATTAACACGCGATTACTTGATGATCCTACTCGTCGCTTTGTGTATTTAAAACGCCAAGTGACTCCCGCTGTGGCTAATTACATCGGTGATTTACGCCTACCTGGTATTCATTTATTGGATGAATCAAAACGTTATTACCCTGCTGGTGAAGTAAGCGCACATGTTATTGGGTTTACCAATATTGATGGTAAAGGCATTGAGGGCATAGAAAAGCTTTATGAAAACGCGTTAACCGGTGAAGAAGGTCGCCGTACCATTCGCAAAGATGCGCAAGGGCGTGAAGTTGAAGTGCTTGATGAACGCGAGCGAGTAGAGCCTGAAAGCATTCAACTAAGTATTGATCAGCGAATTCAAGCCATTGCCTATAAAGCAGTTAAATCAGCGGTATTAACTTATAAAGCGACCTCAGGTTCTGCCATGGTAGTAGATGTTAAAACCGGTGAAGTCTTGGCCATGGTCAATAGCCCTTCATTTAATCCTAACAACTTAAGCGGGGCGGCTCCTCATAAACGTCGTAACCGCGCTATTACTGATTTGTTTGAACCCGGCTCAACTGTTAAGCCTCTAGCCATTTTAGCTGGATTAGACTACGGCACAATCCAACCGGATGACAAAGTTGATACCTACCCAGGCTGGATGCGCTTAGGGGGCAGCTTAGTACAAGATACCCGTAATCATGGCGAAATGACGCTGCGCGAAATTTTAAAATACTCCAGTAATATGGGAGTAACCAAAATAAGCCAAACAGTACCCAAAGAGTACTTTGTGGGCTTGTATCAAAAAGTGGGGTTTGGCAGTGATAGTGGTACTGGCATGGTAGGCGAAAGTAGTGGCTTATTTTACCCTAATCGCCGTTGGTCAGATCACGAAATTGCAGCGCTCTCGTTTGGTTACAATATTGCCGTGAGTACCGCGCAAATGGCACGTTTTTACGCCATGTTAGGGGCAGGCGGGGTTAATCGTCCGCTTACTGTACTAAAGCAAGATTCTATACCTGAAGGTGAGCGTGTCTTTCAACAAGAAGATGTTGAAGCCGTTGTCCATATGATGGAAAGCGTATTTGAAGAAGGCGGTACCGCACGCCGCGTTAAAGTGGATGGTTACCGCGCTGCTGGTAAAACAGGCACCTCTAAAAAAGCCGCCGCAGGGGGCTATGGTGACGAATATGTAGGTTATTTTGCGGGCATTGCCCCTGCGAGTAACCCGCGATTAGCCGTTGTGGTATTAATCAACGAGCCCGGTGGAGATGTTTATTATGGCGGCGCAACAGCAGGTCCAGCGTTTGCAGAAATAATCTCTAATTCATTAAGAATTTTAAACGTTGCCCCAGACAAAGACTCGGTGGCATACGTGAAGGGCAAAGATGATGGTGCGTGATTTACACACAATTTTAAAACATTTAGAAATAGATGCAGCACGTTTAATGGTAAACGAGCTGCGTTTAGATAGCCGCGATGTAAAACCAGGTGATGTGTTTGTGGCGATAAAAGGGCACCAGTTAGATGGTGGGCACTTTATTAGTAAAGCAATTGAAAATGGTGCCAGTGCAATTATTGCCGACAGACTGTGTGAATTTGAAAGTGATTTTGAGCCGCTTTATTTAGTCTCAGAATTGAATAAGAAACTGCCTGTATTGGCGAGTCAATTTTACCAACAACCGAGCAAGCACTTAGATTTAGTTGGCGTAACGGGCACCAATGGTAAATCGACTACCACAGCAATGATTGCTCATTTAGCACAATTTTGTCATACCCAAGCCGCTATTATTGGCACCTTAGGTTACGGCCATCCAGATAACTTAACACCACTGCAAAATACTACGCCTTCAGCAGTCGATTTACAGCGTATTTTAAGCGACTTAAAAAATGAGCAACACCAATTGGTTGCTATGGAAGTGTCATCGCATGGTTTGGTACAGCACCGTGTTGATCAATGCTATTTTAAAGCTGCAGTGTTTACTAACTTGTCGCGCGATCACTTAGATTACCATGGCGATATGCAAAGCTATGGTGATGCTAAATTAATGCTGTTTCGTGATTTTGATGCTGACCATGTCATTCTTAATCAGGATGACGGACAAGCAGAGCAATGGATTGAAAAATACAGCTTTAATAGTCTTATTTGTTATGGCCGTAAAAACTTAGCCCCTAAAAATGCACAGTTTGTGTATTTTTCAGATGTTCAGTATTCAGCAACCGGTATTTCGGCGCAATTAACTACTAGCTGGGGTGATGTTGCCATAAAATCACCGCTGTTTGGTGAATTTAATCTTTATAATTTAACGGCTGCGTTAGCAACGCTATTAGCGCTAGGCTATCCATTAACACAGTTAGTAGCAGGATGTGAGTATTTACAGCCGGTAGCCGGCAGGATGCAAGCATTTACAGCGCCAAGTATGCCTACTTGCGTTGTTGATTATGCGCATACGCCAGATGCGTTGGCTTTAGCGTTACAAGCGCTGCAGCAACATGTACCAGGTGGAGTGAGTTGTGTGTTTGGTTGTGGCGGCGACAGAGATAAAGGAAAGCGTGTACTAATGGCACAAGCTGCAGAGCAGTTTGCAGACAAAGTGATCATTACCAGTGATAACCCACGCTCTGAAGACCCTAATGACATTATTAATGATGTAGCTGCGGGATTAGAGCATCCAGAAAACGCTCATTTAGAGGCCGATCGCGGTGCCGCGATACAATTTGCTATAGATAACGCAAAAGCCGGTGAGGTTATTTTAATTGCCGGTAAAGGGCATGAAGACTATCAAATTATAGGCGATACACGCATCGATTTTTGCGACCGCCAATTTGTACAACAACAATTAAAAAAAGCAGTAAGAGGGTCTCAAGCATGATCCCAATGGATTTTGATTGGCTAGCTAATGTGCTAGCAACCGATTATCAAGGTGATAATCGCAAGGTGATAAATATAAACACCGATACCCGTACTTTGTGTGATGGTGAAGTGTTTTTGGCGCTTAAGGGCCCAAATTTTGATGGCCATAAATTTATTGAACAAGCAAAACAAAAAGGCGCTATAGGCGTGATTGTCGATCACGCTGTTGATACCGATATTGCTCAATTTGTAGTTGCCGATACCCGTATTGCATTAGGCACAATTGGTACAGCAGTGATGGCGCAAGTTGCACCTAAAACTATCGCTATTACTGGCAGTGTAGGTAAAACAACAGTTAAAGAAATGTGTGCCGCTATTTTATCAAGTAAAGGGGATGTATTAGCCACTAAAGGTAATTTTAACAACGACATTGGCGTACCGTTAACTTTACTCAGATTAGAGCCACGACATCGCTTTGCGGTTATTGAATTAGGCGCTAACCACATAGGTGAAATTGCGTACACCACCGCGATGACCAAACCGGATGTAGCTGTGGTATGTAATGTTGCTGCTGCCCACTTGGAAGGCTTTGGTAGCCTGCAAGGTGTGGCACAAGCCAAAGGCGAAATTTACGACGGATTAAAAGAGGATGGCATCGCCATCGTCAATTGCGATAGTGACTTTAGTCAATATTGGCTTGATAAGTTAGCAACGCGCAATATTAAATGTTTTTCGAGTAGTGAAAAGCTCGATATTTGGGCTGAAGACATCAGCCTAGATGCACAAGCTCGCGCAAGCTTCACTTTGTGCACCAAGCAACACAGTGTGCCGGTTAAGTTAGCACTGCCAGGTAAACATAATATTAGTAACGCGCTTATTGCTGCGGCGTTAACAAGTGAGTTTGACGTGTCACTTGAGGACATTGCCAGCGCGTTAGCGACCATGGGTGAAGTTAAAGGACGGGTTAACCTAATTGAAGCCAGTGATTCACTCACCATTATTGATGATACATACAATGCCAACGTAAAGTCGGTGAAAGCTGCGATTGATTTACTTAGTGATATTCAAGGTCATCGTATTTTGGCACTCGGTGATATGGGTGAACTTGGCGAAGATGCCCGTAAATATCATCAAGAAGTCGGTGAATACGCATTAGCGCAAGGCATTGATGAGTTATTTACACTCGGAGTATTAAGTAAATGTGCCAGTGATGTATTTGGGCTGCCAAATCGCCATTTCTCTAATCGTGAGCAAATGCTGCAGCAAATTCAAAACAGCATTAGCAAAGTAGATAAAAAAATTACCCTTGTCGTGAAAGGATCACGCAGTTCTCGCATGGAGCTTTTAGTAACCGATTTAGTTAATGGCCAGCAACAAGCCATCAATGGAGTATCATCATGTTAGTTTGGCTGGCTGAGTATTTAACTCAATATTATAGTGGCTTTAATGTTTTTTCGTATTTAACCCTGCGTGCCATTTTAGGTATTTTAACCGCATTGATGATGTCGTTGTATTTTGGTCCTAAGTTAATTCGTGCGCTGCAACGCATGCAAATAGGACAAACAGTACGTGATGATGGTCCGCAATCGCACCTATCTAAATCGGGTACCCCGACCATGGGTGGCTTACTTATTTTAGGGGCTATTTTTACCAGCACATTATTATGGGCAGACTTGTCTAATAAATACGTATGGGCCACTTTATTTGTAATTGGCTCATTAGGTATTGTGGGCTTTATTGATGATTACCGTAAGGTGATCCGTAAAGATCCAAAAGGACTTATTGCAAAGTGGAAATACTTTTGGCAATCGGTAATTGCACTGGTTGTAGCCACTGCGCTTTACATGAGCAGCACACAAGCGACAGAAACATCTCTTGTTGTGCCATTTTTTAAAGATGTACTGCCACAGCTGGGGCTGTTTTATATCGTGATCACCTACTTTGCGTTGGTGGGCACGTCAAACGCGGTTAATTTAACCGACGGTCTAGACGGTTTGGCCATAGTACCTACCATTTTAGTGGCTGCAGCACTGGCCATTATTGCTTACTTAACGGGTAATATTAATTTTTCGGCTTATTTGCATATTCCGCATTTACCACTGGCGAGTGAGTTGGTTGTGGTATGTACCGCTATTGTAGGGGCTGGGTTAGGTTTTTTATGGTTTAACACGTATCCGGCGCAAGTATTTATGGGCGATGTAGGCTCATTAGCACTGGGTGGTGCATTGGGGATTATTGCCGTACTTGTTCGCCAAGAGCTGTTACTGATTATTATGGGGGGCGTGTTTGTAATGGAAGCGCTATCGGTAATTTTACAAGTTGGCTCTTACAAATTACGTGGGCAACGCATTTTTAGAATGGCGCCTATTCATCACCATTACGAACTTAAAGGTTGGCCGGAGCCACGCGTTATTGTGCGCTTTTGGATAATTTCTATTGTGCTGGTACTCGCTGGCCTTGCGACATTAAAGATCCGATAAATGCAGTATTTAAACGAGATAAAAAATAAACACATAACAGTGCTCGGACTCGGTGTAACCGGTCTGGGCATTGTGCGTTTTTTATTATCTCAATCAATACAGCCTTATGTGGTCGATAGCAGAGAGAATCCGCCAGGTGTTGATTGGCTCAATCAGCACGCACCTCAATTAAAAACTCACTTTGGTGACTTAGAAAATGCGGCGCTCAGTGCTTGCGATATGATTATTATTAGTCCCGGGCTGGGCTTAAAAACCCCTGCGGTTGCGAAGGCAATTAACGCAGGCGTTGAAGTGATTGGTGATGTTGAGTTATTTGCGCGCATTAATAGCAAACCAGTCGTTGCTGTAACCGGCTCTAATGGTAAATCAACCGTAGTAACACTTGCCTACGAAGTATTAAAAACCGCAGGTTATAAGGTGGCACTCGGTGGCAACATTGGCACAGCGGTACTGGATTTACTTGACGGTGACTTTGATGTATTTGTATTGGAGCTATCAAGTTTTCAGCTTGATACCACACGCAGCCTAAAAACGACTAGTGCAACCGTGCTTAATATTTCAGAAGATCATCTCGATCGTTATGATAGTTACCAATCCTATATAGATTCAAAACTAAGTATTTATAATGGTGCTGAACACATAGTGATTAATGCTGATGACATACAAACACACCCTGTGAGTCGCACGTTAGCACCACAACTGAGTTTTGGTGAAACACAAGGCAATTACCACTTAGCACAGCACAATAACGAAGCGCACTTTATGGTAAAGGACGAAGCTTATTTACCAGTAAGTACTTTAGCCGTTGTGGGTAAGCATAACTATTTAAATACCTTGGCAGTGATGGCGTTACTCAGCCCATTTACAATTACTAAGGCGCATTACAAAACCGCATTATCTCAATTTAATGGCTTAGCGCACCGTTGTCAGTTTGTGGGTGAGTTTAATGGCGTTAAATACTTTAACGACTCTAAAGCCACCAACGTAGGCGCAACAGTGGCGGCAATAGATAGTTTAGCGGGTGAACAACAAAACTTAGTGGTGATTGCTGGTGGTGATGCTAAAGGTGCTGATTTAGAGGTGTTAAAGCCTTATATTGAAAAGCATGTAAAAGCGCTGATTTGTTTTGGTAAAGATGCCAAAGATTTAGTGGCACTGAGTGCTAAAGGTCATTTAACCAATAATATGTCTGAGGCTGTGGCGCTTGCAAAGCAATTAAGTAAATCGGGCGATACCGTTTTACTCGCACCTGCCTGTGCCAGCATTGATATGTATAACAATTATATGCAACGCGGCGATGATTTTGTGCAATCTGTATTGCAGGGGCAGTCATGATTGCTTTTGCGGATATTAAAGAGGCTCTCACCCCTAAACCTTCAGCGCAGCTTTATGATGTGCCACTGCTTTATTGCATGCTAATGCTGATTGGTGTGGGCTTTGTGATGGTAACCAGTGCCTCAATGCCGACAGCCGATAGACTGTTTGGTAATATTTATCATTTTACTATCCGCCATGGCATTTTTTTAGGGCTATCGTTTTGTTTATTTTGCATTAGTACTCAAGTACCTATGTCGTGGTGGAAAAAAGCTAACCCCTATTTATTACTAATCGGTTTAGTACTGTTATTAGTGGTACTTATTGTAGGACGTGAAGTCAATGGTTCGACCCGCTGGATACCCGTAGGACCGTTTAATATTCAAGCCTCGGAGCTAGCTAAGTTGTTCTTTTTTAGTTATATCGCAGGCTACTTAGTACGTAAGCGCAATGAAGTTCAAGAAAACATAAAAGGCTTTGCTAAACCCATAGCGGTATTTGCAGTTTATGCAGCACTTATTTTAATGCAGCCCGATTTAGGGACTGTGGTGGTGATGTTTGTTACTACGGTTGGTTTGTTGTTTTTAGCCGGTGCCAAGCTTTGGCAGTTTTTTGCACTTATTTTAACCGGTATTGCGCTAGTGGTTGGGCTTATTGTGTTAGAGCCATATCGTATGGCCCGTGTGGTTGGCTTTTTAGAACCTTGGGATGACCCTTTTGGCAAAGGCTATCAATTAGTGCAATCACTAATGGCTTATAGTCAAGGCGATTGGTTTGGCCAAGGCCTAGGAAACAGCGTACAAAAATTACAATATTTACCAGAAGCGCACACCGACTTTATTTTTGCTGTTATTGCTGAAGAGTTAGGTTTTATGGGGGTGCTGAGCATTTTAATGGTACTGGGTACTTTAGTATTTAGAGCTTTACTCATTGGCCAAAACGCGCTTAAAAACGGCAAAGAATATGAAGGCTACTTAGCCTTAGCAATTGGTATTTGGTTTGCGTTTCAAACTATGGTGAATGTGGGCGCCAGTGCCGGTATTTTACCAACCAAAGGATTAACCTTGCCGTTTATTTCTTATGGTGGCTCAAGTTTATTAATGATGACCATAGCAACCGGTATTTTATTACGTGTAGATTTTGAGACCAAGATGGCAACGAAACAAGCCACGTCAGGTGGAGCTAAGCGATGAGTAAAAAAATAGTCGTTGTAGCAGGGGGCACAGGTGGACATATTTTTCCAGGGATTGCCGTTGCTGATTATCTCAAACAGCAAGGTTGGCAAGTTAGCTGGATAGGCACCCCAGATAGAATGGAAGCCAGTGTCGTGCCCAAGCACAACATAGAAATTGATTTTATTGATGTAAAAGGCGTGCGAGGGAATGGTTTAAAACGCCTTATTAAAGCGCCATTCATGGTTATTAATGCAATATTGCAAGCGCGTAAGGTATTAAAACAACAACGCCCTGACGTCGTTTTAGCAATGGGGGGGTATGTAACTGGCCCAACAGGTATTGCGGCAAAAAGCCTAGGTATTCCTTTGGTGATTCACGAACAAAATGCCGTAGCAGGCATGAGCAATAAATGGCTAGCGAAATTTGCGAATCGCGTGTTAGCGGCTTTCCCTAGTGCTTTTGCCAGTGGAAAGGCTGAGCTGGTGGGTAACCCTGTGCGTCAGAGTGTGGTTGATATACCTAAGCGGGAAGTATCAAGCCCAATCAATATGCTTGTTGTGGGTGGCTCGTTAGGTGCGCAAGTGCTCAACCAAATACTACCTGAAGCATTTAAGCGCTTGAATGATACTTGTGCCATTAATATTTGGCATCAAACCGGTAAAGGGCACCTTGCTAGTGTAAGTGAAAGTTACCAGCAGCAACAAATTGGCAATGAGCAAGTGACCGTTGCTGAATTTATTGATGATATGGATACTGCTTATAGCTGGGCAGATATTGTGATTTGTCGTGCGGGTGCGCTTACGGTAAGTGAAATTGCCGCAGCGGGTAAAATGGCGGTATTTGTGCCGTTTCCACACGCGGTTGATGATCATCAAACAGCCAATGCACAGTATTTAGTAATGGCAGAGGGGGCGTTATTAATGCCACAGGGGCAATTTAATAAGCGCAGTATTGTTGAACTTTTAAGCCCCTATTTAGCCGAACCTTTATTAATAACTAAAATGGCTGGCAAAGCAAAACAGCAGGCTATTTTAGATGCCACAGCAAGCGTAGCGATGCACTGTGAGCAAGTAACAAATAAGAGAACATAAGTGAAACAGACATTAGCAAAAGAAAAATATACACGCCCAGCGATGCGCCGCATTGAAACTATTCACTTTGTAGGAATAGGCGGTGCAGGCATGGGCGGCATTGCAGAAGTACTTGCTTTTGAAGGTTACCGTATTACCGGTTCAGATATAGCTCACAGCGCAATGACTGAGCGTTTAATTAAAGCCGGTGCTGAAGTATTTATTGGCCATCATGAAAATAACGTAAAAGACGCCAATGTGGTGGTGGTTTCAAGTGCAATAGATAAAACAAATCCTGAAATTCAAGCCGCGCAAGCTGCGCGTATTCCGGTGGTTCGTCGTGCAGAAATGTTAGCTGAACTGATGCGCTTTCGCCACGGTATTGCCATTGCGGGCACCCATGGTAAAACGACCACAACCAGCTTAATTGCGAGCATTTATGCACAAGCCGGGCTCGATCCAACCTTTATTATTGGTGGTTTGCTTAACAGTGCTGGCAGCAATGCTAAGGTAGGTAAAAGTGACTTTTTAATCGCCGAAGCAGATGAAAGCGATGCCTCATTTTTGCATTTACAGCCTATGGTGTCGGTGATCACTAATATTGAAGAAGATCACATGGAAACCTACGGCGGTAGTTTAGAAAAAATGAAAGATACTTATGTTGAATTCATTCATAACCTGCCTTTTTACGGGTTAGCGGTGGTGTGTATTGATTCAGACGTTGCTGCTGAATTGATCCCCCGTTTTGGTCGTCCGGTGATCACTTACGGTGAGTCACACGAGGCTGATTATCGAATGAGTGACTTTAGCCAAACAGCGAACACATGCCAATTTACGGTAACTAATAAACAAGGTGAGAGTTTAACCGCCAAGCTGAATATGCCGGGTAAACATAATGCCCTTAATGCAACCGCAGCGATTGCCGTGGCTAAAGATCAAAATATTGCGAATCATGCAATTTTAGCGGCTTTAGATACTTTTGAAGGTATTGGCCGTCGTTTTCAGCACTACGGTGAATTTGAAAATGAACGCGGCAGCGTGATGCTTGTTGATGACTATGGCCATCACCCATCAGAAGTGGCCGCTACTATCACTGCAGCACGAGAAGGCTGGCCTGATAAGCGTTTAGTGATGGTGTATCAGCCTCACCGTTATACGCGTACTCGCGATTTATACGAAGATTTTGTTAAGGTATTGGCTGAGGTTGATCAGCTTTTATTACTCGATGTTTACAGTGCTGGCGAAGAGCCGATTGTTGGCGCTGATAGTAAGAGTTTATGCCGTAGTTTGCGCCAGCGTGGCAAAGAGCCATTACATGTAGCCTCAAGCTCAGAGCTTGCGGGCGTACTTGCCAACTGCCTACAAAATAACGACCTAGTGCTCACACAAGGTGCGGGTAACATAGGTCAGCTTGTTAAAAATTTAGCAGCCACGAATATGTCGATAGAAAAATTAAAGCAAGGTGAAGTATGACACAGGTAAATTCCCAGTTTGGTAAAGTAGCGGTGCTGCTAGGTGGAAACTCAGCAGAGCGTGACGTGTCATTAAAATCTGGTCAAGCGGTATTAAATGCGCTGTTAGAAGTTGGCATTGATGCGATAGCGTTTGATCCACAAAATCGTTCGTTATGGGAATTAAAGTCGTTAAACGTTGATCGCGTTTTTATTGCTTTACATGGGCGTGGTGGTGAAGACGGCACGGTACAAGGTGCTCTAGAATTTATGAACCTGCCGTATACCGGCAGTAATGTTCTGGGTTCGGCACTGGCAATGGATAAAATTCGTTGTAAGCATTTGTTTAAATCGGCAGGCTTAAGCACCGCACCTTATGCCGTGGTTGATGCTAAAAAAGGCTTTGATGCCAATGCCATTATGGCGCAATTTAAAAAGGTAATGGTTAAGCCATCGCACGAAGGCTCCAGTATCGGTATGGCGCAAGCAAGCTCTGCAGAAGAACTTGAAGATGCGCTCACTAATGCATTTAAGTTCGACAGCCAAGTATTGGTAGAGCAGTGGATCACGGGTCGCGAATTTACCATTACGGTATTGGGTGATGAAGTACAACCTGTGATTGAAATGAGCACCCCAAATGGATTTTATGACTACCAAGCTAAATATCAGTCAAATAGTACGCAATATCATTGCCCTGCTGATTTATCACCATCGGATACTCAAAAATTACAAGCGATGGCGCTTGATGCGTTTGATTTAGTAGGTGCAAGTGGCTGGGGACGAGTCGATGCGATGCAAGATGAACAAGGACATTTTTACTTACTAGAAGTGAATACCGTACCAGGCATGACAGAAAAATCATTGGTGCCAATGGCAGCAAAAGCCAACGGGGCAAGTTTTGAGCAATTAGTTGTTCGCATTTTGGAGCAAACCCTTTAATATGCATCCCTTTTTAGAGAAAGCGCAGCAACTAAAACAGCAACTTAACTGGTCGCTGATTTTTGGAGTGAGTTTTTTTCTAGCCGTGGTGATAGGGTTAATTGAAATAACCAGTGGGGTTTCGCACTGGTTAGTTGAAAATAAAGATGCACAAATTAAGCATTTAACGGTGCTGGGGAACCCTAAGTACACCGATGAAAAAGCAATAACAGCGGCAATAAAAAAAGCAGATTTAAGCAGTTTTTTTGAGCTAAACGTAAAGCAAGTTCAGCATTTAGTACAAGAGCTGCCTTGGGTTGCAACGGTATCGGTAAGAAAACAATGGCCTGATACCATTCAAGTTTACGTGGTAGAACATCAAGCGGTTGCTCACTGGAATAGTGACTTGCTGATTAATCAAAGCGGTGACGCGTTTGAAGCAAAAAGTGATAAATTAAGTGCCACTTTACCCCAACTATATGGGCCAGAGGGCAGTGAAAAAGAAGCATGGGTAGCGTTTAAACAGTTTGATGAAATGCTCAAAGTCAATGCATTAACGCTCACTAGCCTTGCGCTATCTGAGCGGTTTTCGTGGCAACTTTGGTTAGATAACGGTGTGCGTTTAAATTTAGGACGCAAAGATAAAGCCAAACGTGTACAACGTTTTATAGACGTTTATTCACGTATAGAAAAACGTGCTGATGCACAGATAGATGCAATTGATTTACGCTACGATACCGGCCTTGCAGTGAGCTATAAGCCACTGCAAGAACAGCAATTATAATAAAGAGTAAGGCATGACTAAGTCAGCAGAAAGAAACCTAGTGATTGGATTAGACGTTGGCACTTCTAAAGTAGTGGCCACGGTAGGTGAAATCACCAC
Organism: Pseudoalteromonas sp. 23_GOM-1509m; assembly: GCF_000518425.1. Taxonomy (NCBI): domain Bacteria; kingdom Pseudomonadati; phylum Pseudomonadota; class Gammaproteobacteria; order Alteromonadales; family Pseudoalteromonadaceae; genus Pseudoalteromonas; species Pseudoalteromonas sp. 23_GOM-1509m. The sequence continues at coordinate 200,900 of NZ_JADO01000010.1, read as the reverse complement.
AGATAACAAGCTCAGCATTGTTGGCGTGGGGAGCCAAGTATCTCATGGAATGGATAAAGGCGGTGTTAACGATTTAAATTTAGTGTCTGAGTCTATTCGCCGCGCTATAGATGAAGCCGAATTGATGGCTGATTGTCGTATTAGCTCGGTTTATTTGGGTATTTCTGGCAAGCATATTCAGTGTCAGAACGAAAGCGGTGTTGTGGCTATTAATAACACCGAAGTAACCGATGAAGACATTGAAAATGTAATACACATTGCTCGTTCAGTGCCAATTTCAGCTGAACGCAAAATGTTGCATGCTTTGCCGCAAGAGTACAGCATTGATATGCAAGAGGGGATTAAAAACCCACTCGGCATGAGCGGTGTGCGCATGGAAGCACGCGCGCACATTATTACCTGCTCCAACGACATGGCTAAAAATATAGAAAAATGTGTTGAACGTTGCGGGCTTGAAGTTGACCAACTTATATTCACAGCGCTTGCTTCGTGTTATTCCGTACTGACGGATGACGAAAAAGAGTTAGGTGTTGCGGTGCTTGATATTGGTGGTGGTACTATGGATATCACTATTTATATTAATGGTGCGCTGCGTCATTCGGCGGTTATTCCGGTGGCAGGTAACCAAGTAACCGGTGATATTGCAAAAATATTTCGTACACCTATATCACATGCTGAGTCACTCAAAGTACAATATGCCTGTGCAAGTAGCCAAATGGCGAGCAGCGAAGACACGATTGAAGTGCCAAGCGTAGGTGGGCGACCAGCAAGACTGATGTCTAGGCACACGTTATCAGAAGTGGTTGAGCCACGTTTTAGAGAATTATTTGAACTGGCGATGGAAGAAATTCGTCGTTCAGGATTAGAAGACCAAATTGCAGCAGGTCTCGTCATTACTGGCGGAACTGCTAAAATGACTGGCGCAATGGAAGTGGCTGAAGATATTTTTCAGATGCCAGTAAGAATAGGTAAACCAATTGGTGTAGTAGGTTTAACTGATTATGTTGATGATCCATCGTACGCAACCGCTGTAGGTTTGTTACAATACGGGCGTACTATGCAGTCGATGAATGCACAAAAGTCGAAAGCGGATGATAATAATAATTGGTGGAACCGCATCACAAAATGGTTTCAAGGCGAGTTTTAGTACTCAAGTCGGAGAGTAAATATGTTTGATATAATGGAACAACACAGCGAAGAAGCTGTAATAAAAGTAATCGGTGTTGGTGGCGGCGGCGGTAACGCAGTTGAGCACATGGTAAAACAACAAATAGAAGGTGTTCGTTTTATTGCAGCGAATACGGATGCACAAGCATTACGTAATTCAGCCGCTGATGTAACGGTACAATTAGGTACGCAAATAACCTCTGGGTTAGGTGCGGGTGCAAACCCTGAAGTAGGCCGTCAGTCGGCTGAAGAAGACGCAGAAACGATTCGTGCCAGCCTTGAAGGCGCCGATATGGTATTTATAGCGGCAGGTATGGGCGGCGGTACAGGGACCGGAGCAGCGCCAGTCGTGGCTAAAATTGCTAAAGAGCTGGGCATTCTAACCGTGGCAGTTGTAACGCGTCCATTTGATTTTGAAGGTAAAAAACGTGCTGCTGCTGCAGAGCAGGGGATTAGCGAATTGTCTGAAATCGTGGACTCGTTAATTACTATTCCAAATAACAAATTACTAAAAGTATTAGGTAAAGGGACAACTTTACTGGATGCGTTTGCTAAAGCAAATGACGTATTATTTGGTGCGGTACAGGGTATTGCTGAGCTAATCACACGCTCGGGTCTAATTAACGTGGATTTCGCCGACGTACGTACTGTTATGTCTGCAATGGGTACAGCCATGATGGGAACTGCATCTGCCTCGGGTCCTGATCGTGCACAAGAAGCAGCAGAAGCGGCTATTTCAAGCCCATTACTAGAGGACGTTGATTTAACCGGTGCTAAAGGTATCTTGGTTAATATTACTGCCGGCATGGATATCGCGATTGAAGAATTTGAAATCGTGGGTAATCACGTTAAGGCGCTAGCGTCTGAAAACGCAACGGTGGTTGTGGGTGCGGTAATCGACCCTGAAATGACAGACGAGCTACGTGTAACGGTTGTTGCAACTGGCTTAGGCGGCGATCGTCGTCCACAGTTTGGTATTGTAGATAATGGCTTTAAAAAAGCATCAGGTTCTGATGTAGCCAGTTCAAGCACGCAAACAAGCAGCAGCATGTATGTTCCTAGCTTTGCAAGCCAAGGCGCAAGTACAGAAGAGCCTGCAACGACTACGCAAACAGAATCAAAAGAGCAAAGCACATCGACGAGCTCTTCAAGTTCTTCAGCGAATACGTCGTCAAGCAGTGCTAAGAAAACAGATAAATCTGAAGGTGGCGATTATTTCGACATCCCTGCTTTTTTACGTAAACAAGCAGATTAATAAAAAACAGTACTTTTGTGCGAAATGTGAACGAATATTGTAGTTATACCGTATTTATGCTACACTCCGCCGTCTAACTGTAATATATACTAAAGTGAGCGAACCTATGATTAAACAGCGTACGATTGCACAAGTAGTCAAAGCCATAGGAATTGGACTTCATAAAGGTGAGAAGGTCACAATAACTCTCCGACCTGCGAACGCAAATACTGGGATTGTATTTCGTCGTGTCGACCTTGATCCGGTTGTTGATTTTGAAACAACACCTGAAGCCGTTGGTGATACGCAATTGTGTACCTGTTTAATTAACAAAGATGGCGTTCGTTTATCGACTACTGAGCACTTAATTGCGGCGGTTGCGGCAATGGGTATCGACAATTTAATTGTTGAACTTGATAGCTCAGAAGTACCAATAATGGATGGTAGTGCATTGCCATTCATTTATTTATTACAAAAAGGCGGCATTGAAGAGCAAAATGTTGCAAAACGCTTTATTCGTATTAAAGAAAAAGTACGTATTGAAGAAGGTGATAAATGGGCCGAAGTAGAACCTTACGACGGATTCCACATCGATTTCGAAATTGCCTTCGATCACCCTGCAATTAATGAAAGCCGCCAACGTGTTGGTTTAGATATTACGGCACAAAGCTTTACTGAAGAGATAAGCCGTGCACGTACTTTTGGCTTTATGAAAGACATTGAATACATGCATGCTAACAACCTAGCACTAGGTGGCAGCATGGATAGCGCAGTTGTACTTGATGAATTTAAAGTTTTAAATCCGAACGGTTTGCGTTACGCAGACGAGTTCGTCAAGCATAAGATACTAGACTGTGTAGGTGACATGTTTATGACAGGTCACAACCTTTTAGGCAAAGTAACCGCATTTAAATCAGGCCATGATTTAAATAATAAGTTACTACGCAAAATTATGGCAACAGAGTCAGCATGGGAGTGGGCAACCTTTGAAACGCCTGTGACGATGCCTGCCCCCGGCCTTGAGCTAGCTAACGCCTAATTAGTTAATCACTTATATACAGTTATAAAAAATGACGCTTATTAGCGTCATTTTTTTGTTTGTTAATTAGCTAAACAGCTAAATTACACTCAGGCTTTTATTATCAAAGTCCTAATATAGTTTGCAACTGTTTAAGCTGGGTTACCTGATATGTTGGTTTAATTCCCTCAGGCAAGTTCACGCCAGGATGTTGCAGCCAACAAGTGTCAATTCCCACATTTTGACCGCCAAGAATATCACTGCTGGCGGTATCACCGACCATTAAAATTTGCTCTTTCGGTGGATTACCCATTAAGTTAAAGGTGTGCTCAAATATCTCTTTTGCAGGTTTAGCAATACCAACTTGCTCAGAAATAACTAACCAGTCAAACATATCTTGCAGCCCCGTATGCGCTAGGCGACGTGCTTGTAACTGAGAAAAGCCATTGGTAATAATGCCCAGCTTGGCATGGGGTTTAAGGGCATTTAATAATTCAACGGCGCCGGGTAAAGGCATACAAATTTCGGCCATTGCTGATAAAAAATCATCATTGAGCTGTTGAGCTGGCACATCAAGTTTATTTGCCAGTTCGCTAAAACGAGTTACTTGTAAGTGACTTGAGGTGATCTCGTTGTTTTGATAAGCAATCCATAATGACTTATTGGTGTTTTGGTAATGGGCATAATCTGCCTCGGTAAAATCCATGTCATAGGTTGCTAGCATTTTTTTAAGGCCAGCAAAGGCATTAAAGCTAAATAAGGTTTCGTCGGCATCAAATAATACGTAGTTATACTTCATTAAAACATCCGTTATTGATTATATAGAGTGGGATTAAGAAAAGGCGCCATGGCGAGTGTCAGCGCTTGAGTATAGGTACTTTCTCGTGTTGCATGATGATCAGTTAATAAGCCAATAGCACCCCCTTGCTGTTTAATATTGGTGGTATTAAAGGCTTTATCCATCACGTCACCAAGCTCTTCACCTTGAAGCAATGCTTTATAAAACACAGTGGGCAGGGGTAAGTTACTGCTTCGGCCTGTAACTTGCTGTGCGCCATTATCAATAACTACATAGGCAAAGGTTGCCGCACCATAGCTAAATTGAGCTGCACCACCTTCCATCGCCACATAGTAGTCTGCCTGATAGTGGTTTTTACAGTAATTAACGCGATTTTGTGCCCCTAAGCAGGTTTGCTCTTCACCTAGGGGTTGATCGGGTACCTCTGAGGGCGCGTGAACACCACTACATTCGATTACACGCTCAGGAAAATACATCGCAAAAATATGTTTAGCGGCATTGATTTTTACTGGGTTTTTAGACCCAACAATAATTTTAATTGATTGCGACATATTAAACTCGTCATACTTAAAATCAGCAGTGTACGTGAGTTAGAGTTCACAAAAAAGAGTCTAAATAGGAATTTCAGGAGGGGCTAACTTTGCTAAGGCGCGTTTTTTCAAAATAATATCTTTTATCAGAGGCGTGAGTACCAGTTCCATCGCGAGACCCATTTTACCACCAGGCACCACTAAGGTGTTTATACGCGACATAAAACTGCCTTCAATCATCCGCAAATAATACGGAAAATCAACATCATCAATCCCCCTAAAGCGAATCACAACAAAGCTTTCATCAAGGGAGGGGATATCTTTAGCGCTAAATGGGTTGGAAGTATCAACGGTGGGGACTCGCTGAAAGTTAATATGGGTACGAGAAAATTGCGGCGTTATATGATTAATGTAGTCATCCATACTGCGCACAATAGAATCCATGACTTTTTCACGAGAGTGGCCGCGTTCTGAGGTGTCGCGAATGAGCTTTTGGATCCATTCAAGGTTAATAATAGGCACCATGCCTATGAGTAAATCAACATGTTTAGCAACATCATGATCTTCATCAACTACACCGCCATGTAGACCCTCGTAAAACATCAGGTCTGTATTTTGCTCAAGTTCTTGCCATGGGGTAAATGTCCCAGGTAACTGGTTATAAGGCACGGCTTCATCAAAGGTGTGTAAATAACGACGAAGTTTTCCTTCGCCGGTTTCACCGTATTTAGTAAATAAGTCTTCTAAGGCGCCAAAGTCGTTAGCTTCTCGGCCAAAATAGCTAATGTGTTTACTTTCTTGCTGTGCTTCCCGAATTTTTTTGTCCATTTCAGGACGTGTATAACGATGAAAGCTATCACCTTCGATAAATGCCGCATTGATATCAAGGCTACGGAAAATATGCTTCACGGCGTTAGTGGTGGTCGTTGTGCCCGCTCCAGATGAACCGGTGATTGCAATAATAGGGTGTTTAGCTGACATGTTTGTTCTCTTTTTTATGACCCGTTAGTTATAAAGAGTTGACTGACTTAGGTCAAGTGACGTCATCAGGAAATAACGTTATCATGAGGTGCTTAAAATTAAAACGAGAGAAAGCATGAAACTGATTAAACCATTGTTAGGGCTTATAGCTGTAAATGCTTTAACGCTAGATATTGCTCAGGCAAGTATGCCTAAAAGCCAAATTTTGCTCGCCGATTTAAATACTCCGCATGGTATACGTGTAAGCATTGTTAGTGATAAAACGAGCTATAACAATCAACCTCATTTAACCAACACCGGCCTATACTATACCCGAGAAATAATCAGTAATGACCAGAGTCAAACAGATATTGCGCTTTACAGCTTATCATCAAAACAAACCTCTATGGTCACTAATACGCCACAAAGTGAATACTCGCCCACTTTAACACCTGATGGGCAGCACTTATCGGCGATTGTCGTTGAAGACGATGGTAAACAAAAGCTATGGCAATATCCGTTGGCACCCGAGTTGGCTGCAAGTCGTATTTTTGATTGGATTGAACCTGTAGGCTATCACGCTTGGGGAAGTAACAACGATTTAGTGATGTTTATTTTAGGCGAACCACACACTTTGCAATATACCTCGGTTGCTGCGGCAAAAGGTGAGGTGGTAGCAAGCGATATTGGTCGCACGCTTATTTATAATAAAGCGCAGGCTGAGTTTTTATTTAGCCATAGTAAACACGGGCAGCATCACTTAGCGCGTTTTGATCCACAAACTAAGCAAGTTACCGATATACTTAGACTGCCAAACCAAGTACAAGACTTCATCTTAAAAGATGAAAATACCATTGCTTACGCAATTAAAAACCGTGTTTACCAGCGTAAATTAACACGCGGCTCTGCTATATCGCAGTGGCTTGATTTAAGCCAATATTGCGATACTGAAATAAGCCGGTTGAGTTATAAAAATCAGCAATTAGCTTTTGTGTGTAGTGAATAAATAAATTTCGGACTTTCACTCATGCATGAGTTAGTCTAGGGTCTGTTGACCTTTGCGGATTACAATTTGTTCAAACTAGGGGCGGTTTAATCGCGGCGCGAGGTTTGTAACCTAGTGGGCTAAGTCAAAACTGAGCAACAAAGAGTAAATCGCCCCTAGGCAGAACCCGAAGGGCAGTGCCTGTTTGGCATTGATGCTGCGTTATCGCCTATTTATGGGGAATAACCACATTACATATGCTTTACCTTGGCTAAATACCAAACAGACTGCTGCAAATTTAACTCTGAAAGGTCAACAGACCCTAACCCCCTATTAAATAAAAAGGAAAGTCACGTGGCATTTAGTGCAGACGAGTTAACCGAGCAGCTGATCAAACTAGAGTGTAGAAGTAACTTTAAAATAAAAAACATAGCTGAGTATATGCTAGTAAACTCTAAAGAAGCGTTTTATACCCATGCGGAAGCAGGTAAAGGTAAAATTGTGATCCGACCTGCATTTGAAGTGTTTAGCGATGACTTTACTGATATTGATGGGGTTGTGCGTACTCAAGGCTATTTTCATAGCAGTGAAATGACCCGTTTTCCTACCCGTATTTATAAAAGTACGCAGCCTATTCATTATGGTGTCGCTTTTAAAATTAACTCTGAACAAGCGGCAAAAGAGTTTATAGCAAAGCTAACGATGATTATTGGCGGTTAATAGAGTGGTGCAGGGCTAAAGGCAAAAGGTGCAAGATAAAATCTTTAACCTTTAACCTTTAACCCTTAACCTTTGTCTTTAATTACTACCTCTAAAAGCGCAGCGCCTCTTAACCTCTTTGTGAATAAATTTTTTAAGATCTTATTACACAAAGAGAAGACAATGAGAAGTAAATGAGAAAACATCAGCCATTAGCCCGAGTTTGAGGTTTTCGGCTCGTTACTCGTCGCCCGCAGCCCGCCATCCTATAAACTTTAACTTATTTGCTATTTAAAAAGCTATTGACTGATTTCAGTTCACGGTTTTTAAGTGCAATACAGTCATTGGTGCTCTCTGCAAGTTTACTTAACGTACGCGCATAACCGGGTACAGCATCCAGTTTAGCGTCAAAGAAACTTTGCGTTGTAGCTAAACTGTCAGCGTCACAGCTGGCGGTAGTAAAGTAAGGTAAGTTAGGCACAAAAAATGGTGGCAAGCTTGCTGTTACTTTATCGTAGTTGCTATAAATCCAATCAATAAACAGTGCTTGGCGTTCATCGGTGTAACTTTGACCCGATAAAATAGTACGCATATCAGAAGCCGTTACTTCGTCTGTTAAGCTATACGCCAGTACCGCTTTTTGTAGTTCAGGTTTACCAAAGTAACCCATTGCTGCCAGCATATTGGTACGCACTTGTGGATCTTTGGTGGTTTTAAAGGTTGTCATAAACTGATCTAGCAACGCCTTATCCCCATGAAAAGCCGCAAGGCGTAAATAAGTACCTGCTAAATAAGGGTCTACCTTTTGTGGATCGTTTAAGTAAGCTTGTGTTTGCTGTTTGGCTTTATTGATCACATTTTTATCTTCACCATCAAACCCTAAGCGTGATACTACCGCGGCACGAAGTTGAGCTACTGCGCCATCTTCGCCCATTTTTGCTTCTAGGCCATATTTTTTAGCGGCAGGCATCACCGCATTTTGAATAAACGTAGGCCATAAATCTTTATTGCTATCGTCTTTAAAGGTACGCTGCTGTGACGCTAAATAACCTAAAGCAGTGTTAGCTACGCGTGGATGACTATCGCTGGCAAATACTTCAAGCGTTTGCATTAATTTAGCCGCTGAAATGACACCGGCATCAAGTAGGGCATCTGTTGCCGATAATAGGGCTAAGCGTTCACGGTCGTTTAATACCCTAGCTGCATTATCTATTAACGCATTAAATTGCGCATCATCCATTACCCAACGGTAATAACCTAGCGCGCCTTGATCTGGATAAATCCACTCTGGTTCAAAGTCTAATGCTAGCGTTTGGCTTTGTTTATTTAATAATACATTGGCTGTTTGTACTTTATCGCCAGCACCATATTTAATCGCAACCGGTACATTCCACAGTTGAGCAGGAGCTTCAACACCGGCATTGGCAAAACGACTTTGCGAAATCGTAATGCTCTTACCTTGCTGCTTAACGTTAATTAGCGGGAATGACGACTGTTCAATAAACGATTTTAAAACGCTCGCTACATCTTTATTTGAAGCCTTACCAAGTGCTTCCCATAAATCGGCAGCTTCTGCATTTTTATAGGAGAATTCTTTTAAGTAGTTCTGAATACCAGCTTGAAATGCCTCTTCGCCAATCCAGTTTTCAACCATCGCCAGTACTGAGCTGCCTTTGCTGTAGGCAAGGCCTAAACCATCCATAATATCGGCTTCGGTTTTAATTGGTTTACGAATTGGCTTAGTGCTTAAACGTGCATCTAACGCCATTACGTTGTTTTGTGGTAAATCTAGGTGTGATTCAAACTCAGGATTAAGCTGCTTAGTAATTTTTGCCGCCATCCAGCTTGCAAACGCCTCGTTTAACCATAAGTCGTTCCACCACTTCATAGTCACTAAGTTACCGTACCATTGGTGAGCTAATTCATGGGCAATAATAGAGACATTACGTTGTTTTTTACTACGCGTTGCAGCTTCTAAATCAACCAGAAGAATATCTTCGCGGTAAGTCACTAAGCCTGAATTTTCCATAGCGCCAAACGGAAATTCAGGAACAGCCACTGAATCTAGCTTTTTATATACATAAGGAATACCAAAGTAGTCTTCAAGTGCGCCCAGTACTTTAGGCATGTTCTCTTTTGCATATTGCGCTAAATGAATTTTACCTTGTGGGGTGATCACACGCCCAGGAATAGGCATGCCTTTAATTTCTAGCTCTTCAAATGGACCTACAGCCATAGCCACTAAGTAAGATGGAATTGGTGGCGTTTTATCAAAGTAATGGGTGGTCATATCGCCATTCACCGTCGTTTTTAGCTCAGGTGTATTTGAATACACTTTTTGTGAGGTGGGGGCGGTAATGGTTAACTGAAACGGAATTTTATAGCTTGGTTCGTCAAACACCGGAAATGCTCGACGGGCATCGCTCATTTCAAATTGGGTGAAAAGATAAGGAACGCCTTGATCTAGGGTTTTATATAGCCCCACACTTTGGCGATTATATGGCGCTGAGAAATCTATTTTTAAGGTGTATTTACCTGGCTGAATTTGCTCTTCACAGCTAAATTTAACCTTACCTGTTTTAAGCATTTCGCTGTTTAAATCACAGTTTTGCTCGCCTAGTAGTTGCACCATTTTAGTTGCATAATCAACACCATTGAGCTCAATGAAGTGTGTTGGTTTGAGCACTTCTAAGCTGATCTCGGTCATTCCTGTAAAGGTATCCTGACTTGGGTCGAGCGTTAAAGCGACTTTTTGTGAACTTGGCTTTGCGAGTTTTTCAATGACGAATTCGTTAGCATGAGCAGCATTCATCGCAAGCGCAACGCTCACGGTTAAGAGGCTTTTTAAAAACATAGTTATCCCTAGATTTTTTGTTGTTAGAAACAGTCATATAGACGGCACTTCATCCTAACAGCTTTTTTTACTAGAGTAAGCGCAGATCGCTAAGGAAAAGAGTAACAAAGTTTGTCAGTGGCTATCTCGGGCTAAAAACCGCTGCCAATGAATATGGGAATTGATAACCCGGATCTGTTGTAGCACCTTATTTAACAAGGCTATATCGTTAAAGTTATCATGAGGGTAATCATTAAAGCCCATTAAATAATTAAAGCAGTCTTTGTTGCCTGCTTGCAGGGCATAAATACGAATTTGCTGTTCAAAGTTAAGCCGTAAACTACTAATGGCGGTTTTCATACCGAGTTGATCCACCGAAGGAATTGCACATTTTTGCAAATACCCCGCACGTTCGCCCTCGCCTGAAAACCAAATGCGTACTTTTTCACTGTAGCGTCCTGTTTTTGCTGGGAGGTCAAACAGTAAACGTGTGTGTTTTTGCGCTTTTGCGTAGGCTAAATAATCATTAAGTCCGGCCTTAATAAGGGCGTTATGTACAGGAATTAAACGGGGTTTAATTTTACCATGAGTATGAAAGCTAAAGCAGAGAATGCTATTTTTAACCACCAAGTCATCTAGGGTTAAATGGCCAATTTCATCACTGTAAGCGCCACTGTAATAAGCAATTAAGGGCAGCCAAAAATGCCAGTGTTTAGCTTGTTCGCGGGCAAGCCGTGTATCACTATAAATATATCCGTTATAGAGCGTATGCAGCTCCATAGCTGAAAATGGACGACGACCAAGATGGGTTTTCAACGTATTACCTTGACAGTTTTTATTATTTTTATACCCCAACTAACCGTTGCTGTTAGTTGGGATAATGTCAGCGAACTAACGCCTAAAACTTATTCGCTTAGCGCGCGAGCTAAACCAACTGGTTCAATTTCTACACACACCTGATCGTCATTCCAATTTAAACCTACTAATGCATCATCAGATTTTAGGTCTTCAACCCAATCATCTAAAAACTCATCAAGGTTTATTTCTACAGGGCTGTAGTCTTGCCACTCTTCTTTACATTGTGCTTGTGCTGCGTCTTGTGATTCCCACAGTAAAAGTACATCGGTGTCGTCAAACTGATTTGACTCACATACAACAAAGCCACCATCATCGGCACCCAGTGCCCAGATCTGCTCACTAACACGTACTTTTTCTACAAAGCTAACTAGTTGTGATTCAATTTCGATATCGCTCATGTATCCACCTTTTAAAATTTAAGTCGAGGGTTGGTATTTTTAGCCGCTTGACGCGGACTAAACGCCTCATGAAACTTAACTAATTGCGGCTGCGCGCTAAAATCGGCTAGTTCACGAAAGCATATCCAATCAAGTAAGCAGTATAAACTGATGTTGAGGCATTCACAGCTTTTAAATTCATCATCGCATAAATGATCATTTAAATAGTCTAAAGTTTGCGCAATCCGCTCATTTTGCAGATTAAAAAATAGTTTATCAGCTTGCGTGTCAAATCCAGAACGTTGGCATAACAGTAATTCAACGAATGAATCATTGCAGGCATTGATGCTAGGGCCTGTTGACCTTTACGGATTAAAATTTCTTCAAACTAGGGACGATTTAATCGCGGCGCGAGGTTTGTAACCTAGTGGGCTAAGTAAAAACCGAGCAAAGCTTCCGCGTCCTGCTCACGCCCCTTACCTACATCCATGTAGGCAACAAAGAGTTAATCGCCCCTAGGCAGAACCCTTCGGGCAGCGCCTGTTTGGCATTAATGCTACGTTATCGCCTATTTATGGGGAATAACCACACCACATAGGCTCTGCCTTGCCTAAATACCAAACAGACTGCTGTAAATTTAACCTTGAAAGATCAACAGGCCCTAATTAAAAAGTGCTCTTGAGGCCATGTAAGTGGGGGGTGCTGGGTTTTTTCAAGTAAATAACGCAGTATGGTATTTGAATCACTTAGGGTAAGCGTGTCATCGACCAATATAGGAATTTTGGCTGCTGGATTTTTTGTGACCACCAACGGCCGATCGTCTTTAGAAAAAATATCGAGATTAATAAATTCAAGCGCACAATTGTTTTGTTGTGCCCAGATTCTAATACGGCGAACATAAGGGGAAGGAATAGAGCCAAATAGTTGCATAATAGGGCTTTTGCCAACTCCACATAAATAAAAAGCCGCTGATGCGGCTTTATTAATAAATCGATTTACTTACTCTGAGCGGCTGGTTACTTCTAATAAATGGTAACCAAACTGTGTTTGTACAGGGCCTTGTACTTGATTTAGCGGCGCTGAAAATACCACCTTGTCAAATTCAGGCACCATCATACCTGGGCCAAACTCACCTAATGCACCACCATCTTGACCTGATGGACAATTAGAATGCAGTTTAGCGAGTTCTGCAAAGTCTTCACCTTGCTCAATTTTATCTTTAAGGTCTAAACATTGTGCTTCACTGTCTACGAGTATGTGCCTTGCACTTGCAACTGCCATAAGTTCTCCTACCTGTAAGTTTAGTTTTTAAATTTGATAGCAACATCTTAGTAAGGTTAAACTGAAAACACAAAGTTAAAATGCACTTTTGATTGCGCTTTCTAGTTTTGCTGAATCCGGTGCTACGCGGCTGTTAAAACGCGTAATCGTTTTGCGATCGGCCGATACCACGTATTTATAGAAGTTCCAGTTTGGTGAACTGGTTTGGGCGTTTAAATGCTTGAAAATAGGGTTTGCGTCACTACCTCGAACTGCGCTGGTGGCCAGCATAGGGAAAGTTACACCATAATTTACGTAACACACTTTAGCGGTATCTTTTTCATCGTTCTCTTCTTGAAAAAAATCATCTGATGGAAAGCCTAATACCACCAAGCCTTCGTCTTTGTATTTATTATAAAGCGCTTCTAAACCTTCAAATTGCGGCGTAAAACCGCAGTTACTCGCAGTGTTAACAATCAAAAGAGGCTGGTTTTTAAAATCACATAAGTTAATGGTTTCAGTTGAGCGCAACTTTCTAAGTGAAACATTCGTGAAGTCATTGCAGGTGTTTGCATCTAATGAAGGGAGGGGCGAGTCTGCGGCATATGTATTTAGCGAAACACAACTTAACGCTAGGGTTAAACCAAGTATTATTTTTTTTATCATGCTATTACCTTAAGTGCGTTTTTAGAGTATTTATGTAACTTATCATACGCTACTATAGGCTAAATTGATCAATTTTACTTTATTTTCTATGACTATACGTTTAGCAAAACCTGATGATTTAACTGCCATTGTTGCTATTTACAATGAAACTATCCCTAGTCGAATGGTCACCGCCGATACCGAAGAGGTGACCGTCGCTGATAAACAACCTTGGTTTGATAGCCATACTGCTCAACGCCCTATTTTTGTTTACTGTGAGAACAACCAAGTATTAGCGTGGCTTAGTTATAAATCGTTTTATGGCCGCCCAGCTTACGATGGCACCGTTGAGTTAAGCATTTACATTACGGCAGCAGCCCAAGGAAAAGGGTTGGGTAAAAAGCTGATGCAATTTGCACAACAACAAGCCAAGCAACTTAATATCGAAGTATTACTTGGGTTTATTTTTAGTCACAACGAACCGAGCATTAAATTATTTAAGCATTTTGATTTTGCAGTATGGGGAGAGCTGCCTAACGTAGCAAGAATGGACAATCAGCTGTACAGCCTGACTATTTTTGGTAAGCATTTAACCTAGTACCATAACAAAAGGCAGCAAAATTCACTTTTACGTAGGTGATTATGCTAAACCAAAAATTCTAGACTATGCTGAAAAGGTGTTTAATTAACTCTTTAAAGTGTGTCTAAATGGCGAGAAAAATACTTATTATTGATAGCAGTAGCATGATTGCTATGCGCTTAAAAGTGTTATTAGAACTAATTGGCTGCCAAGTTGAATTAGTCCACTTTGCTATGTTTGATGAAAATACAGACATAGACATTTATGACTTGTTGGTATTTTCTCAAGGCGTGCCAACCGATGTTGTATCGATAGTTGTTGAGAAAGCGACTTATCAATCATTTTTGTTATTAGCGCCAAAAGCAGAATCAGGGGAGTTGCTTAGCGCATTTTCCAAATTAAATGACTTGATACCCAATGCCACCATTATCTACCCCTTCTTTTCCAATAAAGAAATAACGTCTTTAATTGAGGCCTTATTAGAGATAGGTCCAGATCACATTTTTAAACTGCCGACAATTTTACTCGTTGATCATGTTAATGAGCGATTAGAGTCACTCAAAAGTAGCCTTTATGGCGCTCATATTGAGGTATACACCGCAACAAACCATGATGAAGCAATTAATATTGCCAAGCTCAGGAGTATTGATATTTTAATCAGTGACTTTAGCTTACAACCGGGTTCTGGTTTAGAGATATTTTCGAGTTTAAAAAAAATACAACCGCATAGTCGTTGCTTGTTAGTAACCTCACGCCCTGAACAATCTATGTTAGAAGCCATTCGCCAAGGTGTTGAAGATGTTTTAATTAAGCCTTTAAATGACAATGTGTTACTACAGGCTGTACATAAATTATGGCAAACCGAGCTGCTAAAACGTCACAATGCTGAGCTAGTAGAAAGATTACAAGAAACAGTTGATGTGCTGATTGAAAAAGACAGCCTACTGCAGGTCATTTTTAAAAATACCCCCGATCCTATTTTATTATTTGAACGCAAAGGCAAGATAGTCGAGGCCAATGATGCCTGCTTAAAATTATTTAATTTAAAGTTTAAAAAGCTCATTGCTCACTCGTTATTTCATTTTTTAGATGATGACTCGGTGCAGGCAATAAAAGATAAAATCTCTACATTAAACAGTAATCGTCAGTTTAGTTGTGACTTACACATTGTAAATAAAGACGGAAGTAAAATTCCGCTAGTTGGATCATTTAATGAAATAGACCACCATGGCGAAATAGCGTTAGCGGTTATTTTTAAAAATGTTAGTCATTTAAAACAAAAAGAAGATCTACTGTTGGAAGCCAAAGATCTTTTAGAAGAGCAAGTAAGGGCACGTACTTCACAGCTTGAGCATGCGAAAGATATTGCCGAAGCGGCTAATCTAAGTAAATCAGAGTTTTTGGCAAATATGTCGCATGAGCTAAGAACCCCTATGCACTCTATATTGAGCTTTTCACGTTTTGGTATTAGCAAGTTACAAGAGGGTGATTTTAGCAAAGATAAACTTTTGAAGTATTTAACTCGTATTGAATCAAGTGGGCAAAGACTACTATCGTTACTTAATAATTTACTCGACCTTTCTAAATTAGATGTTGGTAAATTTCCATTCAACCCACGGGCTTATGATTTAGCGACTATTGTTAAAACCAGTATTGATGATGTTGCCGGTATTGCTATTGAAAAAGATATAAATATTGTTTTTAGCTCTGATAACGCGCCGATTGTTGCACAGTGCGATGAAGAGCAAATAAATCAGGTTTTGAGAAATGTATTGAGTAATGCACTCAAATTTAGTGAAGAGCACAGTACTGTTGAAGTTGTCATGCAAAGAGACGATGACAATGCAAACATTGCAGTGATAGATAGCGGTATAGGAATACCTGAAGAGGAACTTGAAATGGTTTTCAATAAATTTGAGCAAAGCAGTAAAACGAATAGTGGTGCAGGTGGAACCGGGTTGGGTCTTACCTTGTGTCGTGAGTTTGTTTCATTGCATCAAGGCAGTATTAAAGCATGCAATAACAGCCTTGGTGGAACAACAATTTCGATACAAGTTCCTTTAGAAATAAACTTAGATGAATACCTAGCTGATGAGCAATTAGTGAAAAATAGCGGCTAACAATCGAATTGTTTTAATTTATATGGATGAAAAATTATGGCTTTAACTAAAATTCTTGCAGTCGACGATGAACCATTTAACCTCGAAATAATTGAAGAAATATTAGAGGATCTTGATTTTGAACTTAAGCTAGCTTCAAGCGGCCCTGAATGCTTAAGTATGGTTGAAGAGTATATGCCTCAAGTTATATTACTTGATGTAAGTATGCCAAAAATGAATGGTTATGAAGTATGTAAAGAGCTTAAAGCTAACCCCATTACCCATGACATCATCGTGATGTTTGTATCTGCAAGAGGTACGGTTGAGGAGCGCATGGAAGGTTATTCAGTAGGCGCGGAAGACTATATTGTAAAACCGTTTGGGCACGACGAATTAAAGCAAAAACTGAATAAACTAAATCAAGTCTTAATAGAAAAACAACAGCTTGAAAAGCAAGTAAAAGAAGCGACCTCTACCGCCTTTAATGCCATGGCAAATAGCAGCGAAATGGGTCAGATAGTAAATTACATTGAAAATATTGGTTTTATTAACGATGTACAAGAGCTTGGCAAAGCATTAGTAGAATGCTTACAGGCATTTGGCCTACAAAGTAATATTGAATTTAGATGTAACGATACTAAGTCGCACTTTGCGCTCAATGGGGTGTGTTCTCCAATTGTAATTGAGTTATTTGAAATGCTTAAAAGCAAAGGACGATTGCATGAGTTTTCTCATCGCATTTTGGTTAACTACGAGCTTGTGAGTTTACTGATTTTAAATATGCCAGAGCATGACGAGCAAAAGCACGGACGCATACGTGATCATATTTGCTTTATTGTAAGTGTAACCGAGCAACAATTACGAGCCATTACCACTAAGCAGATGCTGATATCGCAGCAGGAGCGGTTAAATAAAGTTGCCGGTACTGTGCATAGTAAGTTTCATCGTTTAATTGGGATGTTGAACGACAGTCGTATTAATAACGAAAAAGTATTTAAGCATTTACAAGAAGAACTCGAAGAGCGGATCCCAACTATGGGATTGGATGAAGACCAAGAAATTTTTATTTATAAAAAAGTAGACGAAACCATACAAAACTCGGTTGCACGTCAGGAGTCAGTGGATCAAGTTAAAAAAGCCTTTGCAGAAATAGAGCAAGATCTTGCTTTATTGTTGAAAGCCTAAAGGTGCGGGCTACGGGCTGCGAGGCGCGGGGTAAATTCCTTGCTACGATTAGGCAGATAGCTTGTATCAGCGACATTATGTCGCGTTTTTTAAAGGTTAAAGACGAAAGGTAGGAGTAACAGGTTAATTAAGATCGGTACTTTAATTGTGGCTTCTCATTTTATTCTCTGTGTTCAATAAGATATTAGTAAATTACACAAAGAGGGCACAGAGTTCACAGAGAAAGTGATTACAGACAAAGGCTAAAAATACGGGCTACGGGCTGCGAGGCGCGGGGTAAATTCCTTACTACGATTAGATATATTGACTTGTAGCAGCGACTTTATATCGCGTCTTTTAAAGGTTAAAGACGAAAGGTAGGAGTAACAGGTTAATTAAGATCGGTATTTTAATTGTGGTTTCTCATTTACTCCTCATTTTCTTCTCTGTGTTAAATCAGATCTTAGTTAATTATGCACAAAGAGGGCAAAGAGCTCGTAAAGAGAGTGATTACAGACAAAGCCTAAAGGTGCGGGTTACGGGCTGCGAGGCGCGGGCTAAACTCGTCGCTACGATTAGGCAGATAGCTTGTATCAGCGACATTATGTCGCGTTTTTTTAGGCAATAGGCTTACGCGTCTCTGGGTAGGCCTTTTTCAACAATCCGTATTAGCCGTGCTGTTTTGCGCAGCTTTTGTCTTTGTTTATCATGTTGCTGGGTAAGTGCCCATTCTATGTGCTCATTCACCATGTCACTGACCGTTTTGCGTTTATCTTCAAGTGCATGAATAATCGCTGGACTAAAATCTGCGTTGCCTAAGCCAACCGCTATATTTCGTAACCAACGCTCATGGCCAATACGCCGAATAGGGCTGCCCTCGGTATTTGTTAAAAAGGTAGTTTCATCCCAGGCAAATAATGCGAGTAAGTCTTTATTTTTTAATTGTGTACGGGGGTGGAAGTCTTGCTCGTCGGTAATTTGTCCATAGCGATTCCATGGGCACACTAACTGGCAATCATCGCAACCATAAATGCGGTTACCCATTAAGGTTCGGTATTGCTCTGGAATAGCCCCTTGATGCTCTATGGTTAAATACGATATGCATTTACGTGCATCTACCACATAAGGTTCTACAATAGCGCCGGTAGGGCAAAGGGTTATACAGGCAACACATTTACCACAACCTTCGAACGTGTTTTCATCATCAATAGGCAGTGGTAAATCTACAAATAACTCGCCTAAAAAAAACCAAGAACCAGCCTCTTTATTGATTAATAAAGAATGTTTACCTCGCCAGCCAAGCCCTGCTTTTTCAGCTAATTGACGCTCAAGCACTGGCGCTGAATCAACAAAAGGCCTAAAGCCATAGTCACCTACCTGCTGTTCAATTTTTTTACCTAATTGCTTGAGCCGATTACGCATTAATTTGTGGTAGTCACGGCCAAGCGCATAGCGGCTGATATAGGCTTTCTCGGTATTTTTAAGGTTTTTGGCAAAGCCTGAATCTGGCGGCAGGTAATTCATTTTTACTGAAATAACTCGTTGCGTGCCAGGGACTAGTTCGCTAGGGCGGGCGCGTTTCATTCCATGTGCAGCCATGTAATCCATTGAACCATGATACCCTGCATCAAGCCAACGCTGAAGCTGTGCTTCATGCTTAGTTAAATCAATGTCAGTAATGCCCACTTCACTAAAGCCAAGTTGTTGGCCCCATAATTTTATTTGCTGGGCTAGCTGTTCATAGTTTGGTTTTACGTCGCTCACATACTTCACACAGTTAAATGACAAGCCGCTTAATTTAGCATAATCGCGGCTTGGGTGAAATTGTTATTGCCTAATCTACAAAGCGTTTTAACTGTTGTTGGGTTTGTTGGCTTAGCTTTTGTGATTGTTCAGAATCATGCAGTGCTGTATCTATTTGTTGCTTGGCTTGTTCGCCTAGCGCCACAATTTGCTCAACCGATTCATGCGTTTGGTTTTGGGTATCTTCGAGCAAGTGTACGGCATTGGCTATTTGCTGCAATTGTTGTTGATTATGTTCAAACTCATTGAGCATTTTACCAAACCCATCAGAGGTGGTGTTAATTGATGTTTGCGCATTATTTGAGTGGTTTATTAATTGCTCTGACTCTTTATTCGTTTCATTAACGAGCTCATTCATTTGGGTAATAAAATCACTAATTTGGCGTGTTGCGTCGCTTACTTTTACCGATAGGGTACGAACTTCATCGGCAACCACGGCAAAACCTCGCCCCGCTTCACCAGCGCGTGCCGCTTCTATGGCTGCATTTAGTGCTAATAAGTTAGTTTGATCCGAAAACTCTTCAACCATTTTTAAAATACTGCGAATGTTTTCGCTGTTCTCTTTCAAGCCCGCAATCGTTTTAGAAAAACTACCCAGCATTTCATTAATAAGCCTTACCTGCTCAACTAGTTTTGATAGCTCACCAGCAGAGAGCTTTACAAAATTAAGGTGTTCATTATTGACCTGATGTACGCTATCAGTGTTGCTTACTATAGCCTGCAGGCTTTGGGTAATTTGGTTACTGGCATTAATAATGGTGTGGCTTAAATTAATTTGCTGTTCGCTTAGCTGCTCTGTGTGCTGCATTGATTGCGTTACTTGGCTGTTACTCTGCACACTCTCTTGGGCGCTGGTATAGGTAGTGCTTAATAAACTATTTAAATGGGTAGTAAATTGATTGTATTGCTCACTTAAGTCTCTAAATTCATCAAACGTGAAATGGGGTAATTTGGCTGCTAAATTCGCATCTTGTTGATTAATATTAATGAGCGTATCGCGCATTGCTTTTACCGGGCGCACAATTAAAAAGCGCATATAAAAAATAGTAAAAATAAAGCCTGCAATAATAAGTAGCGCAAGTGCCCAAAATAAGCCAGTGCTTTGCTGGTTTTCGGTTAAGCTACTGTGCAACCAAAACAAAGTAATGGCTTGAAATAAAAAAACAAAACTTAAATTCCCAACTATTTTTCGGGTTAAAGTATAAAACAGTGTTTGTTCTAAAAAATTATAAATACGCATGTAGCTACTCATTAAATAGTGACCTACTAAATTATTGTTTTTATAGCATAAATGGCAATTAAATAATTAGTTATAGTTCATTTAATTGCGCTAAATAATGCTTAGTTCGTTCAGGGTCGTTAGTAAAAATACCATCAACACCACAGGCAAGCATCAGTTTAATATCTTCGACTTCATCTACGGTGTAAGCAAATACTTGTAAACCGCGTATTTTGGCATCGTCTACAAACGGTTTGTTCATAAAGTTTTTGTCAATATGAATGCTGTAGGCCTGTAAGTCTTGTGCAAACTTTGCATACTGCAATGGAATTGATGCAGTAAGTGCGCCAATTTTAAGCCACGGTAAACGGCTCTTTAGCCAGTGTAGTTGATGATGATTAAATGATGAAACTAAAATATTGTCTGCGGTTATTTTTTTGTTCGCAATGTTACTTTCAAGCACGGTTGCAAACTTTTCAAGTTCAAAGGTATGCTTTAGCTCTAAATTGAGTAAGGTTTGGTTATTATTCCAGTCTATTAATTGCTGCAAAGTAGGGACTTGTTCGCCATTTCCTGCATCAAACTGTTTAATTTGCTGGGCACTAAAGTCGCACACTTTGCCTTTGCCATTAGTGGTTCTATCGAGGTAGGTATCATGAATAATAACATAATCATCAAGCGCGCTTTGTACATCAACCTCAATGCCATCTACATTCGCTTTTAACGCCGCTATAATGGCGCTTTGCGTATTTTCGGGGAAGTGTGTGCTTGCGCCTCTATGTGCAAATATTTTCATGGCTGCTTTTTCCGTGAAATTGACCAAGTTTCAAAGCACGCAGCACTAACAATCAGTGCGCCACCAATCAGGGTCATCACTGAGGGGCGTTCGTGCAGAATAATTATAGCCAGTATTGTGCCATAAAGGGGCTGTAAGCAAGAAATCAATCCAGCGGTCGCTGCTGATAAATGTTTTAAACTCGCTGCAAATAACGAATGCGGCATCGCAGTAAACACCACACCGGCAATAAGCAGCAATATTAAATCAGTATCATTAATTTTTGTTATGGGTACTTCAATAAAAGCACACAGCATCAGGCTTGCCACTAAGGTTTGGTAAAACATGGTTTGCGGTCCACCATACTCGCTAAAGTAACGTTTATGAGTAATATTACGAAGAGCAAAAAATAATGCTGATACCACGCCCGTCACAACACCTAAAGTGATGTCATCGCCTAAATTAACGTTAGGGATCAATAAATAAATGCCAAAAATCACCACCACAGCACTTATTATATCTTTTGTTTTGGGCTTACTTTTATTAAATAGGGGTTCTAAAAATACCGTGATCACGGGATAGGTAAAAAAGGCTAACATGCCCACGGTAATTCCTGCCAATTGCATGCCTGCAAAATAGGTTACCCAGTGAATACCTACGGCAACGCCTAATAAAATGGCAATCACATAATCTTTAGCGCGATGCAGCTTAATTGGTTTTTTTTGCAAAGTTAGTAGCACACAAATTGCCAGCCCAGCGATAGCCGCGCGATAAGCGGTAATATCTAATGCATTCAAACCAATTAGCTTTGCGAATAAGGCGGTACCGCCAAATAAAAGTACGGCAATGTGTAAGTAAATTAAGCTTTGTTGTTGGGACTGCATTAAATTTCCTGGTCACTTTTTTTGGCTATATTAGCATTGCTTTTACACTCAGAAGATGAATTTTTCTATTTCATGACAAATGTCAGCCAAGTTAATGACACTTCACACTCTTATCTATTTTGCCCACTGGCATAGTTACCTTACTTATATTGGAGGGTGTTATGAATTCTTTAATTTTAACAAGCTTAAGCATTAGCGATTTTTTAGAAACACTAAGTTTTACTATCACTTATGTCGATTGTTTTATGTTCGTATGCATTTTTATGTTATTTGTATTTATTAATAAAAAGAGTGCTATAAATAAAAATAATAGGCCAGAGGTATTGGTATGAGCTCGGTTAACAGGTTTTCTCAGCAAAGCGATAAAGATTTTTGGAAATATGGTCATTTAGTTTTTACCGGTTTTTATTTACTCCCGATGATCATTGATTTTGCTAACTTTACGGCTCATCAAATCATCTTGTCTTTAGCCTTTTATATTGTTATATGTAAAAGCAATAAATTGCAAAAATGGGGGAGTAACTAAGTTAGTTATCGCTATGTTACTGGTGTGTTTTAGTGCCACTTTTTATAGCGCTGGTACACCAACCTTATTTGGCTTTATAGCTTATGTAGCGGGCTATACATATAGTAATTATCAAAGAGTTTATGCCGCATTAGCGATAATTTTAACTGTTTTGCTAAGCTCCTATGTGGGTGACATAGCTAAGCTTGAGTACTTTTTAGCGGTGGCTTTAATTTTATGTGCGGCCCTATTTAGCTATGGTATAGCGGCAAAAAGAGAGCATTTACATAAAATTCGTGAGCAAGAAAGCGCAAAGCAATTAGAGCAACTAGCAGCCATTGCTGAGCGTGAGCGCATAGCCCGAGATTTACACGATATTTTAGGTCACTCACTGTCATCAATAGCTTTAAAAGCTGAGCTTGCGAATAAACTAAATCAAGGTGAACGATACGATCAGGCCAATAACGAAATAGCCCAAGTAGCAGATCTTGCAAGACAGTTACTGAGTGATGTACGAAACGCAGTAAGTGATTTAAAGCAACTCGACCTAGTGAGCCAAATAACACAGCTAAAACAAACACTCAAAGAGCAAGGTTTTAAAATAAAGTTTAACGTTAATTTAGCGATCTTACCCGTTAAAGTAGAGGGCATTGCGAGCCTTATTATTAAAGAGTCGGTTACTAATTTATTACGCCATAGCAGTACAAAAAACGGTTCTATCAATATAGAGCAAACAAAGCAGCAATTAGTTATCAACGTTATTGATAATGCGCCATGCACTACATTAAAAGCAGGTAATGGTTTAAATGGCATTAAAGAGCGGGCTGAGCAATTAAATGGCAATGCAACATTTACCTGTGGCGACACATTTACTTTAACTGTTGTGCTGCCATTGAGTGCTGAGGATTTAAAATGATCAAAGTATATTTAGTTGAAGACCAAGCACTGGTGCGCGATGCCGTTGCAGCCTTATTAAGCCTTGATTTCAATATTGAGGTGATTGGTCAAGCAAGTAATGGCCAAGATGCGTTAAATGAAATCAGCGCGCTTGATAAAGACTTACATCCAGATATTGTCTTAACCGACATAGAGATGCCAAGCATGAATGGTATTGAGCTTAGTGAACAAATAGCCGCTAAGCACCCTGCAATTAACATGGTAATTATGACCACCTTTTCGCGAGCCGGTTATATTAGGCGTTCTTTAAGTGCGGGTGTTAAAGGTTTTATTTTAAAAGAAGCGCCAAGCGAAGAGCTAATCAATGCGCTTAAAAAAGTAATGCAAGGGCAAAAGGTGATTGACCCAGAGCTGGCAATTAACGCATTAGACGATACCGATCCACTCACAGATAAAGAACGCAAAGCGTTAAAACTTGCAAGTGATGGATTAAAAACCAGCGAAATAGCAAAACAGCTTTATATAAGTGAAGGCACAACGCGTAATTATTTATCCGATGCAATTGCTAAACTCAATGCCACAAACCGAATTGATGCAGCACGTATAGCCCGACAAAAAGGGTGGTTGTAATTGCGCGAATATTTAAACGCTATGGCTTAAGCTCTCGCTCCTTTAATGGTTACAAAAATAGACGCTTTATAAATTTCATACAACGTATTACTATTCTATTTATAATTATAAAAGTAATGAAAAGTGCTAAAAGCGCAGCTAAAAGCACTAAATGAGGGTCTAATGACAGCATTAATAGAAATTACCACGCAAGGAAGCACGGCTATCCTTACTATGAATACAGCAGAAAACCGCCATAATCCAACCTTTATAAACGAGTTTAATCAACACCTAGATACGATTGAGGCTAACGAGCATATTAAAGCGGTGGTGCTAACCTCAAGTAGCGATAAAAGTTGGTCGTTAGGCATTGATCTACAGTGGATGGCAAACCCTGACAACACACCACAAATAATTGCCGCTTTCATGAACTCGATAGGTGCCTTGTTTAAACGTATTGTTACTTTTCCTATGCCTATTATTGCCGCGCTAAACGGCCACACTTATGGTAATGGTTCGGTACTGGCGTGTGCCTGTGATTTTAGATTTATGAAATCAGACAAAGGCTTCTTTTGTTTCCCCGAAGTCGATGTATTAGTGCCGTTTGTACCGTCTATGTTTCCGATTATTAATAAAGCGATTAATCCGCAATTTTTTAACCGCTTAGCCATGACAGGCGAGCGTGTTGATGCGCAAAAATTGTTACAGCAAAATGTGGTAGAAGCAATTTTTGCTGATGAGCAAGCCTTGCAAACGGGTGTGTTAGAGTTTGCGCAAAGCTTTAATAAAAATCGCTGGATATACTCTCAAAATAAAAGCCAAATGAACAAACCAATACTCGATGTTATGGCTGCACAAGATGCGGCTTTTATTGAACACATCAGCACGCTATTGTGGAAGAAACTACAGCAAAAGTAAGCTGTTTATATAAAAGTGAGTAAACATCAGCACTGCTATTTTACTCACTTTTAAGCTCTTAAATTAAGTACATGTTAAGCGTTATTTAGTTATATTTTCACAAAATGCAAAAGGTAATAACGCTTTATTAAAAGTTTAATGGCTTTTACCTGTCTCATTGCGAGTATATGAGTTAAAATACTTACATAACCAACTAACAAGATAGTGAATGTCAAACCAAGATCCAAATCTCAGTCGAGAACAAGAAAAGTACGAAAACCCAGTCCCTAGTCGTGAGTTTATACTTACTCACCTGCAAGAGCGTTCCAAACCTGCTAACTACGCACAACTATGTGAAGAACTCGCAGTCAACGATGAAGAACGACAAATAGCATTTAAGCGCCGACTTCGCGCCATGGAGCGTGATGGGCAGCTGTATTTTAATAAATTTAAATGTTATGCCCTGATTGACGAAGCCGGTTTAACCAAAGGCAAAGTAGTCGGTCACAGAGACGGTTTTGGCTTTTTAGAAGTTGAAGGCGAGAGCAAAGATTGGTTTATTGCCAAGCATCAAATGAATATGGTGCTACACGGTGACATCGTTCTTGCCAAAGGCACTAAACGCGGCTCAGGCTCAAAATGCGACGCACGCATCATCAAAGTACTCACTAACGAGCGCGCACCCATTGTAGGGCGTTATTTTGTTGAGCATGGTATTGCCGTTGTTGTGGCTGAAGATCCGCGCATTACCCAAGACATTATTATTCTACCGGGTAACGAAAAAGGCGCGCGTCATAACCAAATGGTGCAAGTGCAAATAACCCAAAATCCAAGCCGTAATATGAATGCGGTAGGTAAAGTTATCGACGTACTGGGCGAGCATTTAGCGCCGGGTATGGAAATTGAAGTTGCGCTGCGTAATCACGATATTCCACACGTATGGCCTGAAGAGGTTGAACAACAAGTTGCCCACTTAGGTGAATTTGTTGAAGAAGCCGATAAGCAAGGTCGAGTTGATTTACGCGGCTTACCGCTTGTGACCATAGATGGCGAAGACGCTCGTGATTTTGATGATGCCGTATACTGTGAGCCTAAAAAGTCGGGTGGCTGGCGCTTATGGGTAGCCATTGCCGATGTATCACATTATGTAGGTATGAACACGCCGCTTAACAAAGAAGCGATAGAGCGCGGTAACTCAGTGTATTTCCCTGAGCAAGTTATTCCAATGCTACCAAAAGTATTATCTAACGGTTTGTGTTCGCTTAACCCAGAGGTTGATCGCCTGTGTATGGTTGCAGAAATGACCGTATCGCAAGAGGGTAAGCTCTCAGGTTATAAGTTTTACGAAGCGGTGATGAACTCACATGCACGTTTAACTTACACCAAAGTAAATGCCATTTTACAAAACGATGAAAAGCTTCGTAAAGAATACGCAGCCGTGGTGCCACATTTAACTGACTTACAGCAAATGTACATGGCATTAAAAGCAGCGCGCCAAGAGCGTGGTGCGATTGAGTTTGAAACACTCGAAACCCGCTTTGTATTTAATGCACAGCGTAAAATCGAATCAATTGTGCCAGTTATTCGTAACGATGCGCATAAGCTCATTGAAGAATGTATGATTTTAGCCAATGTTTCGGCGGCTAAATTACTGGAAAAACACGAAGCCAGTGCACTGTATCGAGTACATGATGAGCCCGATAGCGAAAAGCTGGGTAACTTTACTCAGTTTTTAACTGAGCTGGGGATTGAAAGCACGCTAAGTGATGAACCAACCCCAAAAGAAATTACCCATGTGTTGGCTCGTTTAGGTGACCGCCCAGAGGCTGAACTTATTCAAACTATGCTGCTGCGCTCAATGAAACAAGCGGTTTATCAGCCAGATAACATAGGCCACTTTGGTTTAGCATTATCGGCTTACGCACATTTTACCTCGCCAATTCGCCGTTACCCAGATTTAGTGGTGCATCGTGCAATTAAAGCAGTATTAAAAGCACAAGGGCAGCAAACCTCTGGTGAATACGCTTATAGCGATGATGAAGTCGATCAACTTGGTGAGCAGTGTTCAACTACTGAGCGCCGCGCAGATGATGCCACCCGTGAAGTAGCCGATTGGTTAAAATGTGAATACATGCAAGATCATGTAGGCATGGAGTTTAACGGGGTTATTTCATCGGTTACTAACTTTGGTTTATTTATTCGTTTAGATGACTTACAAATTGATGGATTAATTCATGTTACCAATTTAGGTGATGAATATTTCCAGCATGATGCAGCTAAACATTGCTTGGTGGGTGAACACACACATACGGTTTATCGTTTAGGCGACAAAGTCACTGTACAAGTTGCCTCGGTAAGCTTAGATGATCGTCGTATAAACTTAACGCTTAAAGGCGATGTTGCCCAAGATCGTTATGCGCGTCGTCGTGCACCTAAAAAAAATGCTCCAGCGAGCGTTCGCTCGCAACTTAAAGCCGGTAAAATCCCGGGTAAAAAGTCAGCAAGTGATGACAAAAAGCCAAAGGCGGGTAAAAAGCCTGCCGCAAAAGGCAAATCAGCGAGCAAATCAAAAGTAAAAGCGGATGACACCACCGCTAAGAAAAAAACCAAAAAGAAAGCGGTCAAAAAGCCTAAAAGACCAGGTAAAAATGCCCGTAAACGTAGTAGCCCAGGAGCAAACAATTCGTGAGTAATGAATTAATTTTTGGCTTTCACTCTGTTGAAGCAATTTTGGCAAAAGAGCCAGAGCGTTTTATAGAAATATACGCCCTTAAAGGACGTGATGATAAGCGCTTATCGCCGGTGATTGAGCAAGCGCGTCAGTTTGGTATTTCAGTACAGTTTATGCAACGAAAAGCGCTTGATAACAAAGCGAAAGATGAACAACATCAAGGCATTATCGCCAACGTGAAAGCGGCACGTGTGTTTAACGAAAAAGATCTTGATGAGATCATTGAACGCGAAGACACCCCGTTTTTACTCGTACTTGATGGCATCACCGATCCGCATAATTTAGGTGCCTGCTTACGTAGCGCCGATGCTGCCGGTGTTCATGCGGTGATAGTTCCTAAAGACAAGTCAGCAAAGCTTAATGGCACGGCACGTAAAGTGGCCTGTGGCGCAGCTGAAACAGTACCGCTTATTCAGGTTACTAACCTTGCACGTACATTACGTGAAATAAAAGACGCGGGCGTTTGGGTTGTAGGTACTGCCGGTGAAACCGACACACATGTATTTGATGCCAGCTTAACAGGCCCAATGGCCATTGTGATGGGAGCTGAAGGCGAGGGTATGCGCCGTTTAACGCGTGAGCACTGTGATGTACTCGTTAAAATTCCAATGGCGGGCACGGTTTCAAGTTTAAATGTATCGGTTGCAACCGGTATTTGTTTATTTGAAGTATTACGCCAGCGCGCAGAAACAAATTAAGCCTATTAATTACATAGGCATTAAAAAGCCGAGATTGATTTAATCAACCTCGGCTTTTTTGTACTTTTAAGTTAGCACTTTATTAAAAACTATAAGAGTAACCCATTTGTACTGAGCGTGGCTTACCAGGTTGAATACCGCCATTTGCGCGGTTAGCAATGTAGGTTTTATCAAACAGGTTATCAACGCTTAGGTATACTTTTTGATTTTCATCAATTAAGTACTTAGCAGCTAAATCCCATACAACACGGCTATCAATCGCATTTAAGCCTGAGTCAGAAAGGTCAGCATGTGCATCCGATACGTAACGTATTTGGCTGTTAACAACAAAGTTATTCACTTCGGCACCAAATGATAAAGCAACTTGGTTTTCTGGTACGTAAGGCATTGCATCGCCTTTTTCTACAGAGCCCCAAATTTCTGAATCAAATGTGTTTTTAAACTCTGAATCAGTGTAGGTGTAAGTTAATTTTACTGGAAACGCAACCGATGCAGTATTAAACGTACGACCTGCGCTAAATTCAAAGCCCGATACTTCTACTTCACCGTAGTTGTATTGGTCACCAATGTTATCGTCATTACAACCTACTGATGCAGTACAGTTACCATGCATATTGTCGTAATCAGAGTAAAACGCAATTACTTCACCGTTAAAACCGCCCGCATTAAAACGAGAGCCAAACTCGATGTTGACGCTCTCTTCTTCGTCTTGGTCAGCATTGCCTGGCGCTGCGGGTGCATAACCTTTTTGAATGCCTGCAAGTAACGTTACGTTGTCGTTAAGTGTGTAAGTAGCACCTAAAGACGGTACTAAAATTTCAGTATCGTTAGAGATATCTTTTGTTAAGCCTTGGCTACGAGTTGGATCTGATTTAGCCCATTCTTCACGGGTAATAGTAATGTCTTCATAACGTAGACCTGCACTCACTACTAATGCATCCATTGTCCATTCGTCTTGAATAAATAGGGTGCTTGCTTTTGCGCTGTCTAAGCGATTGCTATTAGAGCCAGGTGCGCCTTGCGAAGTAAGAGTCATGCTTAAATCTTGATTAAGCGTGTATTTGTCTTCCCACTGGAAACGATCCATTTCATCTTCGTGGTAACGTACGCCAACTGTAATGTAGTGATCGCCCGCTGGAATATGTAATTCAGACTGCACACCTTTAGCTTGGTAGTCGCGGTTATTAGCTTTAACACCTATGTTTTCGATACCTTCAGCCGTTGGGTTTGCTTCAAATTCACTGTATTGCTCAAGGTAGCTTTCGCTTACTTTACTGGCTTTGTACCAGTTACGGTGGAAGTCATTTAAGTAAGCGGTTGCTAAAAATTCGTAACCTTCACCAAAGCGGTATGCATAGTTTACTTGGTATGCATTATGACGGGTGTTCATCTCATCATTTTGCGATGCCGCATAACGACGGTTAGGATTTTCTTGGTAATCGGCGTTAGTTAAGCCCATGTACGTTTCGTCTGATGTTTCTTCAGAGTACTTAGCTTTAAACTCAATGTTGTGGGCATCGTTTTCACCAAAGGTATGGCCAAACTTTACCAGTACGTCATTTTTTTCAAAACCAGTGTTGTCATCGCCTACAGGTAATTCTTTAAAACCATCAGCGCCGTAAGAAAACACTTCAATTAAGCCAGCAGTGTTATTTTTTTCTTTAGCGAAGTAAGCGTGACCTTTATAGTAACCATCGCTACCAAGTGCCGCGTCAACCATACCCATAGAGCTATTTGCTTCAGTTGGTAAGCTGCGAGAAAGTAAATTTAATACACCACCGGTAGTGCGCGGGCCATATTTAACTGAGGCAGCACCTTTTAATACTTCAATTGATTCCATACGACCCATAGTTGGGAAGTAATAAGCCGATGGTGCAGAATAAGGAGCCGGTGCAACGAGTACGCCGTCTTCCATTACTGAAATTTTATCGTTACGGCCAGTACCTGTGCCACGCATACCAATGTTAGGACGCAGACCATAGCCGTCTTCTTCTTGAACGTATACACCTGGTACAGATGCTAATACGCGAGAAATATCGGTAAATTCGAATTTTTGCAATTCTTCATCAGAGATAAATGTAGCCGATCCTGGAATATCGTTAATTGCTGCTTGTGAGCCAATAACGGTAATTTGTTCAAAGTTGCGTTCAACGCCGCCGGCATCTTTTGCCATTGCTGTAGCACTTAAAGACAGCGCTACGGCTGCAGTTAACGAGGAAACTAAAAATTTATGTGACATTGATTACCCTAAAAATAGTTCAACTACTAAAATTGGCGTAATTTAAACATGTTAACGAATGAGAATCAATATTATTAAGTTTTAGTTATATTTACATTTGCCGTAAAAATACGCTATTTTTATAACATTTTTAACTAAGTGTTTATTCTAATCTTATAAAATTAGGATAATGTAATGGCTAGTGGCAGTTAATTTAACCTGAACTCTGTGTGGGATAGATTTATTATCCAGAGTTCAGGTTATTTAAGCAGTGGGATAGCCTAAGCGCAGCTTAATAAATTCGGCGAGTTTAAATACCGCGTTTTCAGGTTCGCTGGCGGTTTTTACTAAACTAATACCTATGCTGCCAAGCGCAGGTAAATGTTTAGTGTGTAAGTGATAGGCTAAATCGTTAGGTACGGTACTTTTTGCGAGCACTGTTATGCCTAAGCCTTCTTTTAATGCGGCAATTAAACCGGTTAAATCGGCATTACTGTAAACAATACGATATTTAATGCCTGCTTTTTCAAGCGCCTGAGTTGCTCTGCGTCGGTAAATACAGCCCTCAGGCGCGGTCACTAAGGTTACCGTTTCATTTTGTGCCAGTGATAGGTCGCCCACCCACACTAATTGGTCTTGAATAAAAATAGGGAATTTTTCTGAGTCAAGTTGCTCGTTAAGCGCTAACACTA
Organism: Pseudoalteromonas sp. 23_GOM-1509m; assembly: GCF_000518425.1. Taxonomy (NCBI): domain Bacteria; kingdom Pseudomonadati; phylum Pseudomonadota; class Gammaproteobacteria; order Alteromonadales; family Pseudoalteromonadaceae; genus Pseudoalteromonas; species Pseudoalteromonas sp. 23_GOM-1509m. The sequence goes on along the minus strand of NZ_JADO01000010.1, from coordinate 169,764 downwards.
AATCAAATTGATCTTGGCGCTCATCAGACAGTAGGTGTTTACTTAAACGTGATTTTACTTCAAGTGATACCTCGGGGTAGAGCGCCACAAAATCGCCAATAATGGAGGGCAAAATACGCGCGGCAAATTCGCTAGGGATCCCCAAGCGCACTTTACCGGTTACACTTTCTGAGGTGAACAACTGCAAAATGGCATCGTTATGCTGCACCATTTGTTTAGCCATCGGCAGCAATAACTCACCATATTGGTTGAGTACTTGTCGTTGTCCCTGCTTTTTAAATAATTTATAGCCGAGTAAGTCTTCTAAGCGTTTTACTTGTAAGCTCACCGCAGGTTGCGAAAGGCCAAGTAAATCGCCTGCTTTGGCAAATCCACCAACCTCAACCACCATAACAAAAGTTCGTAAACTGTCGGTTGAAATATTTTTCATATTTAAAATTACTATTTATATGGCTATATATATAAGTATTATTTATCAATTGATAAGTAATTACAATTTGTTGTTGTAAGGCTTGCGCAATATACTTTTGCTATTAAAGATTGATAGGTATTTGTTATGACTTTTAACCCGATTATGTTTGCCCGCCATAGCAACGCTAACAGCGCGGTTATTAATGCCTTACAAGCCGATAGCAGTCACGTTGTTATTGACTTTAGTGGTAGTGAAGCATCGGTATTTTTAAGTGCTATTTTAGGTCATGATCTCACCAAACTTACCGCTAGTGGCTTTGGCTTTAAAGGCACACTGGATGGCGATTTAAATTCTGATTTTAGCTACGCCGTTTACTACTTTAGCGAAACCGCCTTTCGATTTGTACTTCCAGTTAATGCTAGCCTGCAATTACAAGCGCTCATTAACGAGCAGCAGCTTAGATACGATATAGACTTTGTGGTACGCACCGACTTAGCGACCTTTACTTTAAAAGGCGACAATGCATTTGATACCTTAGTTGAGGCATTTAAACTAACCCCAGGGTTACGCCTTGCTGACGCGCAGCTTTGCTATGGCGCGCAAAGTGGCGAAGTGTTTGTTACTGCAGTAGATCAAAACAACGAACAGCAGTTTATTGTTATTGCTAAAACGGCCACGCTTGATAAGTGGCAACAGTATATGCAGCAACAGGGCTTTAGTGTTACCAACACTCAAGCAGCCTAACGGGTAAAAGTTAAAGATTACAATTTGGTAGGCTTATTAATGGCTACCATGTTATTCCCCCTCATTTAATTGAGGCCACGCCCACACACATGGGTTAATTTAAAAGTGAAGGAATATTATGACTTCTAAAACAGTATTACATGCAAAGCACCTTGAAGCCGGAGCAAAAATGGTTGATTTTCATGGCTGGGAAATGCCAATTAACTACGGCTCACAAATAGAAGAACACAACGCCGTACGTAACGATGCTGGTATGTTCGACGTATCACACATGACCATTGTTGATATACAAGGTGAGCAAGCACAAGCGTTTTTACGCAAGCTAGTGGCTAATGATGTTGCTAAGTTAACCGTACCAGGTAAAGCGCTTTACACTGGCATGCTTAACGAGCAAGGCGGCGTAATCGACGACTTAATTATTTACTACTTTAGCGAAACATTTTATCGCTTAGTGGTTAACTCAGCGACCCGTGAAAAAGATTTAGCACATTTAGCTAAGGTGTCGAGTGATTTTGCTGTAACGGTTACTGAGCGACCAGAATACGCCATGATTGCGGTTCAAGGCCCTAATGCACGCGCTAAAACAGCCCAGGTATTAAACGCAGACCAGCAAGCTGCAGTAGAAGGCATGAAGCCATTTTTTGGTGTTCAAGCCGGTGATTTATTTATTGCTACAACAGGTTATACTGGCGAAGACGGTTACGAAATTGTAGTACCAAACGAGCAAGCCGCCGATTTATGGCAGCAATTGCTTGATGCCGGTGTGGCGCCTGCGGGCTTAGGTGCGCGCGACACACTGCGTTTAGAAGCAGGTATGAACCTTTACGGCCTAGATATGGACGAAAGCGTATCACCACTGGCAGCTAACATGGCATGGACTATTGCATGGGAGCCAGAAAATCGTGACTTTATTGGTCGTGATGTTTTGGTAAAACAACGTGCAGAAAAAAGTACTCACAAGCAAGTAGGTCTTATTCTTGAAGAAAAAGGCGTACTACGCAGTGGTTCTAAAGTAATTGTTGATGGTGGCGAAGGTGTTATTACATCTGGCACATTCTCACCAACATTGGGCTATAGTGTTGCATTAGCACGTGTGCCACGTTCAACTGGCGACACAGCTCAAGTAGAAATGCGTAAAAAATTAGTTAACGTAAAAGTAGTTAAGTCGGGCTTTGTACGTAACGGTAAATCAATAATCTAAATAATTTGGTTATACCAATAAATAAGTTAGCCTTATTCATTGGTATTCTCCCAATCTAAACCAAAGGATGAAAAAAATGAGCAATATCCCTAGCGAGTTAAAATACGCACCTTCACACGAGTGGGTTCGTAACGAAGGCGACGGCACTTACACTGTTGGTATTTCTGAGCATGCACAAGAACTGCTTGGCGACATGGTATTTGTTGAATTACCAGAAGTAGGCGACGAAGTAGATGCTGGCGAAGACTGTGCAGTAGCAGAGTCAGTAAAAGCGGCATCAGACATTTACGCGCCAATCAGTGGTGAAATTGTTGCCATTAACGAAGAGCTAGAAGATGCGCCTGAAACAGTAAACAACGACGCATACGGCGACGGTTGGTTATTCCGTATTAAAGCGTCAGAAGAGTCTGAGTTAGATAACTTATTAGACGCTGAAGGTTACGCGCATACAATTGACGAAGACTAATCGTTAATTAATAAAAGCCCCTCTATGTTAAAACATTGGGGCTTTTATGATTAAAGCGCTTATTTTTCCATACAAAGTAAGCAGCTAAATCATCACATATTTTAATCAATACTAGTTACCCATTAGTATTTGGATCATAGGAATCTGGACACATGTCAAACGCCAAATCTCTTGAACAATTAGAGCAAAAGCAAGATTTTATTCGCCGCCATATTGGGCCAAGCCCAGCGCAAGTAAACGACATGCTTAGCGCTCTTGAAGTATCGAGCGTTGAAGAGCTGATCGGTCAAACTGTACCTGCTGGTATCCGTCTTGAGCAAGGTCTTAATATCGGCGAAAGCCGCACCGAAGTTGAAACACTAAGTTACTTAAAATCAGTAGCAAGCAAAAATAAAGTTTTCAAATCGTATATTGGACAAGGCTACCACCCAACTCACGTACCGCACGTAATTTTACGTAACGTACTTGAAAACCCGGGTTGGTATACAGCGTACACACCGTATCAGCCAGAGATTGCACAAGGGCGCTTAGAGTCACTATTAAATTTCCAGACTATGACCCTAGATATTACCGGCCTAGATTTAGCTAGTGCCTCACTGCTTGACGAATCAACCGCTGCAGCCGAGGCTATGGGCCTTGCAAAACGTGTATCTAAAGCGAAAAAAGCCAATGCGTTCTTTATTGCAGACGACGTACACACGCAAACCATTGACGTAGTGAGCACCCGTGCAGAGCAATTTGGTTTTGAAATTATTGTAGGTAAAGCAGCCGATGCTGTGAACCACGATATTTTTGGTGCGTTATTTCAATACCCGTCAACATCAGGCGAAATTGTTGACATAACAGACCTAATAGCTGTCGTACAAAGCAAAAAAGCGATTGCCTGTGTAGCTGCCGATATCATGAGCTTATTACTATTAAAAGCACCAGGTAAATTAGGCGCCGACGTAGTACTGGGTTCAGCACAGCGTTTTGGCGTACCTATGGGTTACGGCGGTCCTCATGCCGCATTCTTTGCAACACGTGATGCGTACAAACGTTCATTACCAGGTCGTATTATTGGTGTATCAAAAGACCGTTTAGGTAACGATGCATTACGTATGGCAATGCAAACCCGCGAGCAACACATTCGCCGCGACAAAGCCAATTCAAACATTTGTACTGCGCAAGTATTACTAGCGAACATGGCTGCGTTTTACGCGGTATACCATGGCCCGCAAGGCTTAAAAACCATTGCACAACGCATTCACCGTTTTGCTGATATTTTAGCAACTGGCTTAAAAGCAAAAGGTGTGGCACTTAAGCACACTACTTGGTTTGACACATTAACAGTAGTTGATGAAAACAAAGCCGACGTGATTGCGCGTGCTGTAGCTAAAGGTGTTAACTTTGCTGCTAACCATGCAGGCGAGTATTCAATTTCAGTATCAGAAACCACAACCCGTGCAGACGTTGCCGAGTTATTTGATATTATTTTAGGCGAAGGCCACGGCCTAAGTGTAGATGCGATTGCCGCTGATGTTGAAGCAAATGGCAGCGAGTCTATTCCTGCAAGCTTAGTGCGTGATGATGAAATTCTAACGCATCCAAACTTTAACAGCTATCACAGCGAAACAGACATGCTTCGCTATATTAAGCGCCTTGAAAACAAAGATTTAGCACTTAATCATTCTATGATCTCGTTAGGTTCATGTACCATGAAACTAAACGCGACCGCTGAAATGATCCCAGTTACCTGGCCTGAATTCGCTAACCTTCACCCATTCTGCCCGCTAGACCAAGCAGAAGGTTACCAAATAATGATTAACGAACTACACGATTGGCTAGTTAACATTACCGGTTACGATGCGGTTTCATTGCAACCAAATTCAGGTGCACAAGGTGAATACGCAGGCTTAATCGCCATTCGTAAATACCACGAGTCACGAGGGGATGCGCACCGTAACGTATGTTTAATCCCAAGTTCTGCGCACGGTACTAACCCAGCATCGGCACAAATGGCCAGCATGAAAATTGTGGTTGTTAACTGTGATAAAAACGGCAACATCGACATGGAAGACTTAAAAGCGAAAGCTGAAGAAGTCTCTGAAAACCTATCATGTGCTATGGTAACGTACCCATCTACCCACGGTGTATACGAAGAAACGATTCGTGAGTTATGTGAAATTGTTCACCAGCATGGTGGCCAAGTTTACATGGATGGCGCAAACATGAACGCGCAAGTAGGTGTTACTAGCCCAGGCTTTATTGGCTCAGACGTATCGCACTTAAACTTACACAAAACCTTCTGTATTCCACACGGCGGCGGTGGCCCAGGTGTTGGCCCAATTGGTGTTAAATCGCACCTTGCGCCATTTATGCCAAACCACAGCGTAATTAACGTACCAGGTACTAATGAAGGAAATGGTGCAGTATCGGCAGCGCCTTACGGCTCTGCAGCTATTTTACCTATTTCATGGGCTTACATTGCTATGATGGGCTCTGAAGGCTTAAAACAAGCGACAGAAATGGCGATTGTAAATGCTAACTACCTAAGCAATGAGCTTAGCAAGCACTTCCCAATTTTATACCGTGGCCGTAATAATCGCGTTGCTCACGAATGTATTATTGACCTACGACCATTAAAAGAAGCATCAGGCATTACTGAAATGGACGTTGCTAAGCGCTTACAAGATTACGGTTTCCACTCACCAACAATGTCGTTCCCAGTAGCGGGCACATTAATGATTGAGCCAACTGAATCTGAGTCTAAGGGCGAGATTGACCGCTTTATCGAAGCGATGGTATCGATTAAAGGTGAAATTGATAAAATCATTTCAGGCGAATGGTCTATCGAAAACAACCCACTGGTATTTGCACCACACACACAAGCTGATGTGTTAGGTAATGAATGGGACCGCGCGTATGACCGTTTTTACGCTGCATTCCCAGTGCCAGCAGTTGCTAAAGACAAGTTCTGGCCAACGGTTACGCGAATCGATGACGTATATGGCGACCGTAATTTAGTATGTGCATGTCCTCCGATTGAGACATACCGCGACTAATTTTTGAACTGTGTCTGGATGTATAAAATTCAGACAATGTATATAAAAATAGACAAACTCCGGTTTGTCTATTTTTTTGCTTAAATTCCTATACCTACAGAAGATATAATATGTTCATTGATCGAAACCGAGCGTTTAATGTGTGCGGGTCCATCAAATGCTTTAAAGTGCTTAAACCTTTCATCTTCTAAATACTCATCAATAATTTTACAAGGCTCAGATAGAGGTAAACTTTTTTTCTTTTTCCCATAACTTTCTTGGAAGCTATACTTGTAATTATCATATCTTTCTTCTGTAGCACTTCTACCTGTTAGGATTTTTCTGAAGGTATGTAAATCATAAACCATAATCCCTTCTTGTAATTGCATGAAGTCTAAAGAGCCGATGTTATGAACTAAAGTAGGAACTAGATTATTAATATCTGTTTTAGTTAAACCTTTCTTGATTAAATACTCTTGAGTTTCTGGATACTTACTTAAAATTTGTTTTAGGTTTTCAAGTTGAAGAACTCCTTTGTTCAATTTTGAATTTTTAGTAGCAAGCATCCTTAACCAAAAAGATAAGCCTGACTGTTTAATACTCGTTACATGTTTCAATTGAACTGCATATACAGATGAAGTTGATAAATCTCGAATGAAAAAATCTATATCCAACCTTTCTGACGATGGTTTATTTTGACCATAATGTTCAGGTTTTAACTCAAAATCCAAAACCTGAAGATGTTCTTGTGATTGAAGATGATCTAATAAATATTTTTTTTGTTGGTCTTCTAATTCGTTATGCCAAGTTTCACCAAGTTTAACTTTAGCGAAGTACTCTGTTTGCTGAATTAGCCCTCTAATTTGATTTACAGGGCCTAGGATTAAACCTTCTTTTGATATTTCAAATAACCTGTCTTCAGACTTATTGGAATATTGAAAGTCTTTTATAAGTTCATAAGTTTTAAGCATTCCTGTTCTTTTTGGATTTGCTTTGATGTATTTTTTTATATCGGATTTTCTAAAAGGTCGGGTATTTGATTTAATTGAAGAGTAATAAGTTACATTTACAATTATAAATATTAAATCAGCTATTTCGTCGAAAAGAACTTGCACGATTCCATCTGCACCGATTCTCCAATGTTGAGGTATTAAAGATAATACTCTCATATGCAAATTTTGAAACTCGTCTCTGTCCATCTTTTCTAATAGGTTTGGAGAAAAGGTTAACTCAGCTAGCTTATTTATTGATTGAATAGATGCGTCCACAGATGATTTTTCAAATACATCACCAAACCACACATTTCTTAATTGTATTTTATTTTTAGCTTGAAAAACAAACTCATTGTTGTTTTTTTTTACCTCAACAACTCCTAGTAATGTTAATGCGATATGTTCAGATAACCAGCAACAGTTTATTAGTTCAGAGATTGCCTCGGGCATGGATTTGAGCTTTTTCTTACATATACTTAGCCCATTTAAATTTTCACAAATGTTATAATTCATCTCTTTATACAATAAATCATCTTCTATTTTTTTTAGATCATTTGGGGCTCCGTTTATTAAGGTTGAACGTATTTTTACAAAACGTATTAGTTCATCATCTATGACATTATTAAGTTGTCTAATATCTTTAGAATCAGAATTATTTAATATGATAGAATCTTGAAAAAAGTTATGTTTTTCGTGTAGTAAATCAATAAGCTCGAATAATACTGTATTCCCTTGATTTAAACCTTTAACTCTTTCGACATTATTTAATTGTGCAAAGTACTTCAATGGATACTTCAAAAGTGTTGACGCAGTGTTTAACTCTTTAATTTGACGTGTGTCGAACAAAGGTATAGTAGCGGTAGGACAGAAGAGACTTTTAAAATGACTAATAAAGTATTTTTTGATCAATGATAAGTATTTATTCAAAGTTAACATCCGTTTGTTTTAGTTTTTTGAATTTCAATCTCAGTATTAAACTTTTCTATAAACATATCGCAAATAGATTTGAGGGCTTCAACTTTTTCTATTTTTGATTCAATTGCTTTTATTTGATTTTCTTTTGAATTAGCTTCATCATCAGAGACAAAGCTGAGCATTATCCTTATATCTTCACCTGAGTCTTCAGGTGCTAGCTTTAGTATCTCTCTCGATTTCTCAGTAATAGCTACTTCCGCAGCTGACTTAAAGCTTTCTGAAACTAACTCCTTTGCTATTTTGTCAATAGAAATGGCTATATCAACCCATTGTTTACTTTCCGCTGTTTCTTCAGGCTCTATCTGATGATTAAATTGTGAAAACTCGTTGAAGTACGGTTTTTGCGACGAGTTATCTAACCTTGATAGCCCCCTAAAAACAGAGTCAAATTCGCTAAATGGGTTAATACCTCTAGGTAGCTCAGAGCGATGATGCCAAAGCTTGAAAATTGCATCTACACACTTTTTTTCAGCTACGTCCTTTTCATCACCTTGGCTGTGTTCTGTCTTGTGAATGTTTTCAGCAATATAATGAACTAACCAACGGGCTGGAGTATTACATTCAATCTCCATGCCTAGCTCAGTAATGATAGCTTTACCTAAGTTGATAACTTCTTGATTGGTAATCTCTGACGACTCCATCTTTTGAGATTGTATACAGGTTACAATATGATTTTGGGTATTTGACACTATCTGGTAACTCCTTATCGGTAGTTGTGCTGCGACGGTTAATTGAAACTTTAAATATGAGTGATGAGTCAGTTTTAACGCATAATTTCTGTACTTCCCCTAAGGAGATATAGAGCCTATTTCCTTCTCGAATAGTGCCCTCATTATACGGGGAATGAGAACCCGTCCACGTTTCAGAGAAGCCTTGAGAATCGCCCTCATTATCCATGTATTTTCTGGTAAGTAAGCAATAATTCAAATTGAGCAATTCTTCATGTTCTTTACTTATTTTTCGTGTTGGAAACTTTAATTCTCCTGCGTAAGGATCTATTTCATCAAGTTTTTTATATCCTTCGGGTTCAGCCAACCAGCCTTTCATTTTAAAACCAGGGTCATCTAATTCAAACTCTTCTTCGTTATAGTTAGGCAGCTTGTAATCATTCGAGCCCTTACATGTTACTAGAGCTTTTAATAACGAAGTTGAGTTTTTAACTGATACTAGAGCGCTAGAAATACTATAGGTTTCGTTATTACCCATGCCATCGTTATCAGACCACGATCCATTAACACAGATATATGTTCTGCCACCTTTACTTAATAGTAGTCCTTCAAGAAAGTCATTGTATTCAAGTTCCCATTTCCATGTATCAGTAGCTTTTTCATTAAGCCATTTTCGTCTTACCAAAGGAGCAGGATCTCTTAAGTCTGCAAGGAAATATCCATTATCCATTGATAAAAGGTAGCTAGAAAGCCAGTCTGCCCAAAGGTCATCTTCCCAGTCATATTTACCTTCTACTACTGGAAGCTTTTTAAATAATCTTGATGCCATTGTGAAAATAACGTGATATCCCAAGTAAAAATCATATGGTTGAGTTGGTGGTATATCACTGTGCCTTGAATGTGTTTCTTTGTGCCTATGATTTCTTGTATCTCTAATAAACCGTTCATCTGGAGCAACTCCCCACTCATTTACAACAATACTTATGGCTGTCTTCCTTAATTCTTTAACAGAGACATTAAATATGCTTGCTAATGGTTTAAGCCAGTATTCTTGGAAGTCTATAAAAAATGAAAGCTCGGGTAGTTCTTTATCAAGAGAAACGATATTAGCCGCTTCAAAGTTATTAGCATCTTTAGGTATATTTTTATTGAACAGGCTAACTGCCACAGTGTTTAATTTTTCTATTTCTTCAGCTGTATAAGTGTCATTTTTTTCTTGTAATAGCTTTCGGGCAACCTTATCTGAATAGTGCTCTAATAAAATGTGATCAGCGTTTAGGGCTTGGTCTAGAAAGAAGTCGCTATGTTTTAGCAAAGGTAGTGGGTTTGATTGAGTTCCTCTATATATCGCAATCATAAAATATAATTGTGCGTGAAACTTATAAAATGGAAAATCTATTGAACCGAAGGCACCTATATCATTTCGGTGGAACATAGCAATCATTGCATCAATGGCTTCATTGCAGTTAAGTTCTACTAGACGATAGACTATGTGGACAGCTTCCCAACGAATTTTTGATGTGGGGTTAGCTAATACTGACCAAATAAATGAGGCGTAAGATTCGGTATTATTTTCAGTGGGAATAAGTTCTTTCGACCAATCTCCATCAGCATCACTTTCATCAACGTGCAGTTCGACCCTGTCTAAAGCGTAAGCTAGAGCTTCTTTTGCTTCGGAAGGAGTTAGTTGTTGTGATAGTACTGTAATAACAGAGAAAATAAATTCAGCATCATCAAAGTCGCTTTTATTTTCTAATGCTTTTATTACACCTGGGAGCCTTAGTTTTGAAAAATCTGTTTCTAGTGTAAATCGTGAAGTAGAGTGCTCAGGCCACCAGGGGTTTGAGACGGTACTTGCGTTTAATTGTACGTAAAGATCAAAGCCTTTTATCCATACCTCTTTTACTCCCTCTCGTTCAAACCACTCTTTCGGTGTATTTTCCAAAGCATTTAATAGTTCGAAGCTGGAAGAAAATTTGCATTTTAATATTGCATCAACAACGTCTGCTGCTGAAATTATAGAAGCTCTGTCATATAGTTGACTCCAGAAACATTCATCAAAACTCTTATCTTTTAGGGCTTTAAAACTTGCTAATGATGCTTCAATAGATTCTGAACCTATAAAGCTGTTATTCGATTTGAATACTGAATTCCAGTCTACAGGCTTGTACGTCTTATCAGTGACATGAGAGCTATGAGTAGGTTCTAGAGCATGTTCATTAAAATCTATAATAGCGTCATCAAGAGCCTGGGAGGATATAGCAAATTCAGCACCAGTATTTTTTATGAGTGATAGTGCTGATTTTGACAACCCTTTAATTAAAGCTTGCTGAACTGCATCATTAAAAATTACTTCTCGTAGTTCTGGGGTTTCAGATTTCTTAATACATCGACTAAAAAATTCTGCATAACTAGTGTTATCAATTAATCCCTGAGCTGCCCATGCTTCTTGGCTGCTCAATGTATTAGCTGATATAGATTGCTCTAGTACAGTATCTTCAAAAGGTCCCCAGTAGGTGACTTCTCTGTCTAACCATCTAGCCATTATTGCAAATGATGAAGGAGCATCCATATCATGAATAGCTCTCACTGTACGTTCTAGCGGGAAGTGGTCAGACATATACTCATAGAAGGTTTCTGTACTTCTAGCAAATCTGTATGTCAATTCAGGAGAACAGTCACTTTCAGCACTTTTCTCTGCCAAACTCAAAATCGCAAAATGTCTATGTAAGGCTTCATTACCAAATTTAGATACTGCCTCTATAGCTTTGTTGAAATACTTTGCGGATTGTTTGGGTGCTAATGAACAAGTTGCATTGGCGATATCTATATAGGATTCTGAAATGCTTTCAGGACTTTCATTTTTGTTATTTGAGGTGTTGATTAATGCGGTTTCGTAAAACTCAGATAGGTAATTAAGATTTTTAACTCTACAACTATAATATAGGCCATTGAGCAAGCAACTATAAGGTGCATCGTCAATAATGTTTGTGAGTAATTGTGTTTGCAATGACTTCTCTATGTCACTGGCCCAAAATATACTTCTCTGTTTTCGACTTTTGACAAAATCTGGAATAAAATTCTTGCGCTCATATGCTTGAGGTAAGTACTTTCTAATTCCATCAAATACATCGTTATATTCTAATTCGAAGTTTTCTACACGGTTAGTTCTAGAGCGTATAAGGAAACGTTGTGCTGGCATCATGGCTGACAGTGTTTTCTTATAATTTTCTTTTTCTTCTTTTTGCTTGTAGCTTAAATCATCGGCTAAAAACTCATTAGGGAAAATTTGATTTTCGGGAAGCGATTTACCTGTCAACTCTTCTAAGAGAGCTGCTATTCCAATGAACTCTAATAGATCATCATTATGATATGTGGTCGGGTTGGCATACCAAGCTTTTGGCTCTAATTTTACTTGTCTAATCAGTAAGTTTTTTAATCTAGCATTGTCGTAACTAGAAGCGAAACAACATTCGATAAATATTAGTAAATCTAGAGTTGAAATGCTGATATTAGCTTTTTCATTTCGTTCACCTGTTGGATTCTCAATGTTTATTAAACAGCTCTGAGAAATTTCTTCATCTACAGATTGTTGTACTAAAAATAGCGAATTTATAAAGTTAATACATACATAGCTATGTTCTTGAGAGTAGAAGGCAAGCTGTTTTAAATCTTCAAACCTAGAAGTATCGAGTAAGTTATTCGTAAAAGTAGCTATAGCGTTTTGAACAGCTTGTGTAGGAGCAAAACTTAATATTCGATTAACTACTTTTTCAGGACCAAGTAGGTTTAAGTAGACAGTAAAAAGCAAGGCAACATCTTCAGCAGAAAGATTTTCCTCATGCCTTTTTTGTTTATCTTTTGCTATTGATTTTAGGTAAGTATTTAACCAGTTTTCTGCTGCTCTTAGATAACTTAGTGCTTCGCCTTTAAATTCCCCATGCAACGATAGCAGTGCAGATTTGTAAAGATTTTCAGACCCCTTCCATCCCCCAGATAATCGCCCTTGAAACGCTAATTTTTGAATTTCGGTAGGCGATTGAACCATACCAATTAAGGTGACATTTTGATTTAGTAATTCTATTTGCCTTTGGTCACCAGCGAACTCTTCTCCAGTTCTCAATGCTAACTTAATAAATGAAAAATAATCTTCCAGTTTTATGGCTGATTTCAATGCAGCATTCAGTCGTGATGTACTGATGCTTCTAGCGTCCACTGGATTGCCTTTAGGCAAGAATTCTTCTGAAAGTGCTAGCTCTATTAAGTCCTCGTGATTTCCCCCAGCCAACATTAGGTAGGGTAAACATTCAGATACGTAGCTGTTTGTATTTGCTATTTCTTGTATATTTGCTACAAACTCTTTAGCTAGCTCAGATGTTGAAGCAAACTGTTTCCTAAACCATGTTTCAGTTGGTTCGTCTTTAAACTGAATACACTTATCGATTAATATTAAACCACGACCAAAATCACTTATGAAGCTTGCAATTTCGTCTTCAGAAAGATTAGAGAGTTTTGATATAACGTCTATGGGAATAAATGGAGGTAAACTAGCTAAAGCTGTACAAATTAGATCGATTTTTAAGCCTTCTGTGGCGGTATTTTTATTTTTTAGTCTTTCAATTGCATTATTTAGCTGAACCTCTATTTGAGCGTCTACAGTGGTTAGGGTTGGTCCTAAGTTTTGTAGCATATCATTCAAAGATACAGGAAACTCTTCTATAGCGTATGCTTGAACACGAGGATTACCTCCTGATAAACGGTGAAACTCTTTGGCATGCTCTTCTGTTGCATCCGAATAATAATGTTTTAAATGAGCGAATGACTCACTTTCAGAAAATTCTCTTAATTCAAATTGAACAATTTCGTTTCTGGGCTCTAGCAATTCAATTCGCTCGGTTCTGCACAATGCAATAACAGTACAGCCATCAATCATTAAATCATTTAGTAACTGAGTAACAATTGAATTTTCAGCTTTTTCCTTAGCAGCCATGACCGCATTATCTGCGGCATCTATAAAAATATATAGATGTGCCTGTGTATTTGCTCTTTTTAAGCATTTCACTGAGGATTCTATGCAAGAAATAAACTCTTGAATTAATCGCTCTATGTTTTTTCCGTTTGCAATTAGAGGTTCGCATAGACCATTAATTGCTAATTCATTAGCGACTTGAACTAATAGTTTATCAAAAGAGTGTCTTGGGCTGTTAATTGAACGATAAAGGCCATCACCGAAGCAATCGTAAACAATTGAGTGAGAATGAGAGGGGATTATTGTATTGGCTAGCCTAGCCATTACTGTTTTACCAACTCCGCCACGAGCATGAATTACCGAGTTTTTGTTTTCGGTTAGTATTGATTGTAAAATTGACTCTTGGTGGTTTCTCAGCTTACTTGGTATGGAGGCTTCAAATTTTGGAGGTGATGGGAATATATCATTATAGTGCTCTGCACCAAATCTCACTTCTAAATCATGGCGTTTTATTGTTAAAAAGTCATTTGATGACACTTCTGATAGCAGCTTTATAGCAAACGCCTTCGTTAGCTCACTTACATGATCTAAATTATCAGGAGATATATAAGACGCCGCATTATTATTTTTTAACACATCTAAGGTCAAATTAGTGAATATATTATTTAATAAAGTAATTTTAAAACTTGTAAAAGAATCTTTCTCTTTATTAAAGTGCTTTGGATTAAATTCGCCTGTTATTGCCTTCCTATAAAAATCTATAACAGGTTTTGAAATCACTTTATTGCAAATTATTTTAACAGTAAATTCTGGCTTAATATCTTTATAAATATTTGAAATAATGGCTTTTAGATCTTTCTTATCAATTTCTCCACTAGCACCTTTGAAGTAGAGAAAGCGTATATTTTTAGCTTCTTCATTTAATACAACGACGCTAAAATTTACTTTATCTTGAATAAATTTAAGCTTTAACTTTTCTCTAAGTTCTTTAGTTGGTGATAGTAACTCTAAGCATTGGAGGGTTGCCCAAAGTAATGTGACTTTATTCTGACAATTATCAAATATACTGGCTTGGGATAAGAAGGTGTTTTGTTCAAATGATTTGTGATCAATGTTAACTTCTGCATTAATGTCTCCAGTTAAAATTGGAGCATTGTTAGTCCCACCAATAGCCACACTCCTATTTTTAGCAATGACTTTTATTTTATTAAAAAATAGAGAAAACAAAGAATCACCCCTCAGCAATAAAAGCTAAGTAAGTAACATATAAAGTTGCGGCACTGATTATAAGCATTATGAGGTTAGCAATATTAGCCAAAATGCTTAAAACTCCAGAACGCTTAGTGTTGATATCTCCTGTCATTATTGTGCCGTTTGAATTCCCCCCTAGACTAACGCTTCTATTTGATGAGAATATCTTTGTTGTTGTGCTTTTTAAACTGAAGATAAAAACAATCAAACCTATGGCTGCAACTACAATTGCCAGTGTTTGATTTTGATTTATCCAATTTAATATCTGTTCCATTATTTATTTCCTTTTTTGCTCTTCAATCCAGTGTTCAATATCTACACGTTTAAAACGCCAGCTACCGCCGACTTTAAAGCCGGGAAGTTTACCTTCGCTAGCTAATCGGTAAGCCGTTTTTTCATTGAGTTTTAAATAGATCGCTAACTCTTGAATAGTGAGTATATCGTCAGCCATTCACAACGTCCCCTAATTTAGATTAATCCTATCATATGAGAAAATTGAGGAATTGGAAAGGCAATCAAATTAATAGGTCAAAATTATTTTTAAACAATTAATTTAGCCTGGCTTTTTACGTTATTTAAGAAACAAAAGGGGTCACCCATTAGAAAGCTCCGGTCAAGCAGGCAGCTGTGTTTCCTTGAACTTTTTATTCAAAAACCAAGTGTTCTTATTACTTAAACTCAATTTAAATATGACTATGCATCCAGTAATGACGTTGATTGGTGAGAATATGCACCAGTCACCCATGTGAGATCCAAGGTGCCAATTTTGACTTCAGACATTAAAAATAGATAAATCAGAATAGGTGTCATTATAATTATCTTAAATTTTAATTGCCTCAGTTGGTGTGGTTGATAACCCACTAAAATATTTCATTATTAATTTCCCTTGTCTGTTTTTTTCAATGACTAAATAGTTATTTGAATTTGGGTAGTAAAAACTATTTTTAGACATAGGGATTAGCTTTATTTTATTTCCACCTGTGCGCTGAGAATATAAAACGTCATTTTCATAAATTAGGCTGCGAGAAGTATTTTTATTAATACGGTAATCGCCTAAAACGGGTGATAGTTGCTGCGTTGTTACATTTACGCTTTTAAATTTTGGTAGTTCTATACCTAGTACTTTAGCTGTGAGTTTTTCGTTTATAAAAATAGGGTTTATATGGTTTGAATTAGCGAGTACAGCTACGTATAGTTTTTGCTCGGGTATATAGCGTGCATGTGCTAAAAAGCCATTTATTCCACCGGTGTGTTTAATTACCGTATAGTCATTAAAAGGCTTAATAACTAGGCCGTAACCGTAGGGTGAAAAACTGCCGTCGTTGAGTTTAAAAGGGCTGACCATCTTCTCATAACTTGCTTTACTAATAAGCTTGCCAGACGATAATGCACTAAACCAAATATTTAAGTCAGTTGGAGTAGATATAAGCGCCCCTGCGGCATAGGGCCAATCCATATTAATATAACTTGTGTTTATAAAGCCTTGCTCTGTTTGTTCATATCCAGCTGCGCGGTGAGTAACAAGCTCTTGCCCTTCGTAGCTACTTTGTGTCATCCCCAGTTTTTTAAAAATATTTTGTTCAACGAACTCCTTATAAGATTGCCCGCTTGCTACTTCAACTATTTTACCAAGTAGTGAATAACCTGTATTTGAATAAGCCATTGCTTCGCCTGGTTTAAAAACCATGGGGTGCTTGGCAAAACGTGCTAGCGTATCATCAACACTTGCAGGTACTTGTATTTCTTTATCGAACAGGTCGTCGTCATCGGTATAATTTGCTATTCCCGATGTGTGGGTCAGTAAGTTTTCTATTGTGACGAGGTTGCCCTCAGTAGGAAAGCTTGGAACATACTTATGAATATCGTCAGAGGTTAATAATTTACCTTGCTCTTGCAGCATCATAATTGCAGCAGCGGTAAACTGTTTTGAAATAGAACCTAACCGCAAAACACTTTGATTGGTTAGTGCAATGTTGTGTTCAAGGTTGGCAAGCCCTCGGGTTCCTTTAAAAACCGTTTTTCCATTTTTACTTATTATCACCGACACACCAGGCTCACTGGCTGAAAGAGTATTATTAAGGATTTGCTGGTACTGTAAAGCTGTATGCTTTGCTTTAGCTTGATTGGGTATTAATAGAGTAAGAGCTAATAAGCAGCTTGTGTAAAATGGCTTAATCATGTTCATCCTTTAATTTTTATATCAAGTTCGCTAATGAGCAGGCGTTCCTTGCGCTTTATAGTGAGTTAATATTGCACAGCTAAAAAGTAAACACAATTAATGACGCTTTTAAGTGCTTAGTACTGATTAATAAGTACAATAGTTAAAATTTATTTATTTTAATTTTATATTTACAAGGAAGTTGTTTATATGAGTGATGTAACGCCATTTTTATATATTGCTGTTATGGCTTTTTATTTTTTACACAAAAACGAAGAAGGTAAAATACTAGTACCGATCGTTGCTTTTGCAGCAATACCGTTATTTAGTAACGATTACTGGCTGTGGTTTAAAGTGAGTATAGGGCTGAGCATCTATGTTTTAATGGTAGAAAAAGCTAAGGCCGGATATACCGGAGGTGGAGCCGTTTCAGCATTCGCTATGTTTTTTATAGGGGCTTATATAGTCAGTATTGTTATTAATACAGTTATATCCGTAATGGCTAATGGCATTTTTTAATTGTTACTATAGTTCACAGAGGCATAAGAAGGTGTGCATAACGCTTTTTTCTAATACTCATATAAGGCGTGCTTAGTTTTATAAGTTGACAACAAATCTTTACCGAAAAGTTGATTTAAATTAGCTTAATTAGTATCATTTTAGACACAGGAACACCACAACAAGGAAGAGTTGATGAAATCACCTTATGTAACAGAACAATATAAATCCGATCCTATTGGTTTTTTAATTAATATCTTAGATGCTAGAAAAATTGAAAATAAGATTAGGAGCGAAGATGATATCTTGCCTATATTAACTGGCCTAGTTGCCTATAGACAGTTAAGTCGCTATAAACAGTCACAGTTAAATGCCGCAATTTTAGCAATAAAAAGTGGACCAGTTAAAGAGCATCTGTATGGACTTGTCGCACAGTTAGCATTTAATCCAAAGTGGTTTAGTTGGAGTTTGAGTGACAAAGAATTAAGAGACTTTTTTGAAAATAATAAAAACTTAGCTAAAGCAACTGCTGTTTTAGGTGTAGCTTCCGCAGGAAAAAGTGTCCCTGACATTTTAGAATCGCTTTTAAATATAAAAAAGACTGGTGTTAAAGCTGCGGCTAAAGATGCAATAGTGAAAGCCTCTAAAAGTGAAGTAGGTAAAGCCGCCGCTTCACAATTCACTAAAAACTCAAAAGTCCTTACTGGAAGTAGCTATGCAGCGGCATATGTAACTGTTATTTCGACTTTTTTGTATTACTGTTCAAGCAAAAATGAAGCGGCTGCAAAAAAGGAGTTAATCTTGAGAGGTTTAATTAAACTGGAAGATATTTAAATGATATTAAAAGGCTGCGTAGTAATATTTTGCTTAGTATGTATTAATCTTTTTGCTCGACATAATATGACTCAAAAGAAAGCTAATGGCTATTCTAATAAGGATTTGTTAAAAATATCATTTGTTTTTTCAAGTTTACTAACGATATTAACATTAGCTATGATAACTATTGGCACTGAGTTTTCCGGTTCGATTCAATCTATAGGCTTGTTTATTATATATTGGAGTAATATATATGGTTTGCTTAAGGTATGGAGAAATGCATAGTGAGGTTAATTAAGCTTTTTTGTTTACTAAGCACCATATTTTTTAGTCATCTTGCTACAGGAAATGATTTATATTTTGATGTAGGTAAAGCTACACCCTATCTTAGTGTTTGCTCACTTAAAAATGACTTGTCTGAAAGTAATACCATTGTCGATTTTACCAATGATTTACTAGGTAAAATCTATCATTCATCTGGAGAGACAGAGAAAGATGTTATTGCTTTAGGCACTAATGAATATTTTGATCAGTTGAGTTATCAATCTGCGCTTGGTGTTACTGAGGAATATGAGTTGTATACATTGTCAAGATGCGAACGCTTTGCAGTCAATTTTTTAAATAAGTTATGCTCAGACAAAGTGAGTAAACTTCCATTACCTAAGCTTACATGTACAAAGGCAAAACAGTATCTTTAAATAAAAACAAACTTAATAAAACTACATTACAAATTAATTTAGAATATTTTTTAAGGTTTTATTTTCGATTGGCTTTAAAAACCAAAGGGTCATACTTCTGGTTTTAGACATAAAAGGCCTAGATTTATAGTTACCATTCTTGGTGAATTAATGTATCTAGATCTCTGCGTATTGAGTCTATGAATACATTTTATTATTTAATGAATTGCGTAAGAGGGCATGCAAAACACCTTTTTGAATGGTGACTGCTTTAAGTCTTTTTTACATTATATTGAGCAAGCCTACGTTTAATATTTATGTATATTGTCCTGTTTAATGAGCAGTCACAACCACCTGCTAATCGAAATCCCCGTTACTAATTTCAAGACTATAAAACTGTAGCCAACATGGCCAAAAACCTGAAAAGGCGGGTATGTTGGAATTGCGCTGATAGGGTTGAGGCAAGCGAAGCTGGAGGTTATTCTGGAGGGGTTGCAGGCGAGTTAATATATGAGGTTATTGAAAAGTAATGGAGCCTATTAAGTTGTGGTTTTTAACTCTGTTTCTTACATCTGCGGGTCTTTTCTTTTTTATAATATTACCAATTTTAATAGCTATAAAAGATAAAAAAACACGGTTGGTAGAGGATGTTCTAGATGATGGAAATCGGTTTTACTCATCAAATATCATAACTGCTGGTAGCGGAGCATTGCACTATGGTTCTATATTTCTATTCGATTGCTATGCTAGACGTTATAAGGTAATAGAGGAGAGGGAAAAAGTACCCAAAAATTTGCAGATGTGGTTTAAGCTTTATTATATTTTATTCATAACATTTAGCTCTATGTTTTTATTAGCATGCCTTATGGCATATTTTTGTTTAGATTAACTGCTTTCTTTTTTGTTGATTAAATAATGGATTTGATATTTTTTGGTGTTGGCTTAAGTGTTATTTTTATCATTCTTTTACCTTTAGCTTTTTATTTAAAAGCAAAAAAGCTCAGAACGGTTGAAGATATTTTAGAGCATGGAAATCGCTACTATTCCCTAAATATTTTTATGGCGCTTCATGGTTTACTTCATTATGGCAGTGTATTTTTATTTGATTGGTATGCAAAACGGTATAATTTATTAAGTGATAGAAACAAGGTACCAGCTCACGTCTCTAGATTATTTAAAGTGTATTTTGTAATTTTTATGCTTTGCGCACTATTAATGTTTTCATCTGTATTATTTGAATAATGGCTTTAGGTGATGGTCAGTGAAATGAGAGCTACTAGCTTACAGAGTCATTCAATATTAAAACTAAAATACAGCTTAGTCTGTGCTTTAGCTATTGTATCAAGCGTTATTAGCTACTCATCATTAGCATTTACAATATTAGTTATGCTTTGGCCTTATGATACTGTAAATGAGCTAGGGCCTAGGGCTATCGGGTTTTTTATTGGCATATGTGTGTTTATCTTTCTTGGGGCGCTCATATCTACTGGTAGAAGCTGGGTTATTAAAGTTTACCGCTTAGTTGCTGGGTGCTCTATAGCTGTGTCCCTAGTTTATATTTTAGGTTTAATATTTGAGCAAAAAAGTGAACGTTTATTTAATGGTTTAGAACTTTCATTTTTATTTATTATTTTTAATTCATTTATATTGCTACTTTTTAAAAGTAAGTATTTAAAGGTGAGTGTTAATGTTACTAAAAGGCTTAAAAGACGGCAAAAAAAGCAAATGGAGTACTTAAAAAACTTTAGTCACAAAAACAAATGAGAGTAACCCAAATCGGTATTTGTAACGTGTACGGCGACCGCAATCTATTTTGCTATGTCTTCGGGCTCACACATACGAGACTAACACTTATCAAAGCTACAAAAGCCGTTGCAGCAATGCAACGGCTTTTTTGTGTGTAGTGATTAATGTTAATTATATAAACTTAGGTTGGATAGAGTTAAACGAAACCCAACAAATCACAAATATACTTACTCGTTCACAAACCAAGAGTATGTGTTATTTATTGTGGGCGTTTAGCTTGCTGGCGCGCGGGCGCATGCCCTTATAGATGTTTGAGATTACTATTACAGATAATGTGAATGCGTCTCGCATCTTTAGAAATTAGAAACCTTATTCAATTTTTTTTCTTTGTGGTGACGACAGCTAAAACGGGGCTGCTGTGCCCTCGCTATTCGCGAACTTCTTCTTATATTGCGGCACAATATCGAGTTAAACATCGTTGTAATTTAGCCCGATCTTATAATAGAAAGGAATGCTGAAAATACATTTAAATATTATAAAGCAATAATAAGTTATCGTTTTACGGTAATTTTAATTGTTTTTTTAGTTTTTGAATGTCATAGTGATTTTTTAATAGAAGGAATTTAAAATGAAACGCGAGTTACTTACTCTTGCTATTATAGTGTTAGTTGTGTTGCAAACTGCATGCACAACAATTTCGATTGAAGAGTCAAATTTTCTGAACCCAGATCAAAAAATACAGGTTACAAAGCTGCGTAAAATTGAGCAAACAGCTACAACAGAAGGCATAACTATAAATGGGTTTGACGACGTGGCGTTGAGTGGCACTTTGATAAAGGTTGATAATGCGCAAGCAACGGTTATTTATTTTGGTGGTAATCAATTTCGTGTAAGCGTTGCTGGAGGTAAACCTGCACAGCATATACTGCCAATGAATGTAAATATTTTAATGGTTGATCATCGAGGTTACGGTAATAGTGAGGGCACGCCGACAATTGAAAACTTAAAGCGTGATGCATTGTCAGTTTATGATTATGTTGCAACCCGTACAGATTTAAAAAGCACTCCGACTATTTTACATGGACACTCTTTAGGAAGCATGATTGCAGGGTATGTTGCAAGCGAGCGGCCTGCTGATGCGCTAGTACTTGAAGGAAGTATTACTAATGTAAAGCAAATGACATCGCAACGTATGCCTTGGTTTGTAAAGCCATTTGTAGAGGTTAATTTTAGTGATGAGCTAGCTAGGGTTGATAATTTAAAGGTAGTGGAATCATTTACTGCTCCGCTTTTAATAATTACCGGAGAAGATGATACTCAAACACCTCCTGCTTTAGCTGAAACTTTATACCAACATGCACTTTCAAAGCAAAAGCAATTATATATTGTAAAGGGTAAGCACCATGGTAATGCATTGACTGGTGATAAGTTACAGCTACATTATCAGCGATTAGTAATGCAGTTAAAAGCAAAGAAATCTTAAAATGAAAAGAATAGTAATGATGAGTAACGTAATATTAGCGTTACTTTTTTTGACCCTAACTACTTTATTAATTACCGCCGTTGTATTGTTACTTAATGGCAGTGATGTTTTAAACTTTACTCAAGCTAACGGTACCCACTTGTGGATAGGGCTTGAAGTTACCGGTTCTTGGAAAAGTACTGCAAGCACATTAACGGCAAACAGTTTTAATGCAATGACGTGGTTAGCGTTACCGCAAATGTTGCCATACATTATTGTAAATCTGATTTTAATTCGCTTGTTTATGCTTTACCGTAAAGGATTGTTTTTTAACTTAAAGAATATTCAATGCTTTAAATGGCTTGGTGGCTTATTATTACTGCAATTTATATTTGTGGCTTTTTATCCCGCGTTGTTGGTAACACTGCTCAATATGTTCTCAGGTAGTGAGCTTAAACGAGCTGTAGTGATTCAAGACACCGATATCATAGGCTTTATAGTTGGGCTTATTATTTATGTTATTGCATGGATAATGAAACAGGCGCAACAGCTGCAACAAGAGCAAGAGTTAGTAATTTAATGGCAATAATAATTGATTTAGATGTGATGCTCGCAAAGCGTAAAATGAAGTCGGCAGAGCTTGCCGAAGCAATTGGGATTACCCCACAAAATTTATCTGTATTAAAATCGGGCCGTGCAAAGGCTGTACGATTTACAACGCTTGACGCTATTTGCAAATACTTAGATTGCCAACCTGGTGATATTTTACGCTTTGAAGTTGATATTGACTAAGTCGCATACTGACTAGTAAAAATGCTCCCTTTAGGGTTTGACCCCGTTTCACTCTCCTCTTCTATAACTAATTGTTTAACAGTACCTAATTTAGGATTAGTATTAGTTACTACTTAAAACAATAATAAAATAAGTGCTAGAAATAGCCTTTAATAAAAGAGGTATTCATGGAAGATCTATTTATAGGTTTATTTGCAAATGTCGGCGTTATATTACTTTTAGTTTTGATATTAAGAGCACTTAAAAAAGTTGATTTAAATCTAATGTGGTCTTTGATTTCGTTAGGTATTTTAGTTTGCTACTTTTTTGCTTTGTTTAAAGGTGGGAAGGTTATCCCCTTGGATATGCTTTTTCCTGATATGTCGTGGAATTGGTCTGGAAAAGTAGCGGCAATAATCCTTTGGTTAGTCGTACTACTAGCTTTAGTTAAATTTAAAGCTAACTTTCGTATTGCAGATGCTGGTTTTACTTTTAGGCAAAATGAAAATTCTATAAAACCCGCTTTTACAGTTATGTGCTTGTTTATCATTTTACAGATAGTTGTATCACTTTTTTGGAGTGGTGAACCTAATTACGATTTAGAAACCTTACTTTATCAGGCAACAATGCCAGGCTTTGATGAGGAGCCAATGTTTAGAGGGATTCTTTTATTTTGTATATCTTTGGCAATCATATCTGAACGCTATAATTTAGGTGGTGCGTCAATTAACATTGCAGGGTTGCTCTTAGTGGTGTTATTTGGACTAGTTCATGGGGTTATGTTTAATGGTGGAGAGTGGCACTTTTCTTTCCACGCTATTTTATTAACAGGCGGCTACGGATTTATTTTACTTTGGCTAAGAGAGCGCACAGGGAGTTTGGTGTTTCCTATTTTAGCCCATAATAGTGTTAACTTTGTTGGGCAGCTAATCTAATTAGAAGTTTAATTTAAGAGAGGTAAAATCTTGTGTAAGTTTTTACCTCCTCACCGGCAGCAGCCAAAAGGGCTCGTTTGCAGGTGACCACTAGTCATTCATGCCTGCAATTTGAGCTCCTTTTATTACCTATGCTTTTAGTGCTTTGTACTGCTAAATTTGCTTTCGAACACTACTCAGCTTGAAAGCATGAGAAGCCCAGTACTTACACTTTAAACTGTTGTACCAATTTTAATAAGTTATTGCCTAGTATTGCCATTTCGTTACTTGCTGTTGATGTTTGCTCAGTTGCAGCTGATGATTGCTCTGTCACTTGTTTAATATTAACAACGTTGCGGCTGATCTCATCTGCGACCACGGCTTGTTGTTCAGCGGCTGAGGCTATTTGCGCGTTCATATCATTAATTGCGCTGCTGTAGTCATTGATTGTTCGCAGGGTTTCACCTGTTTTACTCACTTTTTCAACAACTAAGTCTGTTTGTTGTTGGCTTTTGGTCATTACCTCAATGGCGGTTAATATTCCGGATTGAAACTTATCGATCATTTGTTCTATGTTGGTGGCCGACTCTTTAGTTCGTTGTGCTAAGGTTCGTACTTCATCAGCAACAACTGCAAAACCTCTGCCTTGCTCACCCGCTCTTGCGGCTTCAATGGCGGCATTTAATGCCAATAAGTTTGTTTGTTCAGATACGCCTTTAATAACATCTAATATGGTACTTATATTTTCGCTGTCGGCTTGTAGCTTTTCAATTGCAGAGGCGGATTGATTAATTTCTTTAGTAAGGTTATCAACCGCGTGAACTGTTTCGTTCACCATGCTTTCACCGGCTTTAGCATTATTATTTGAATCACTTGCTGAACTGGCTGCATTTTCTGCGCTATTTGCAACGTCTTGAATTGTTGCATTCATTTGCGTCATAGCGGTGGCAACTTGTTGCGTTTCATCATGCAGCTTTTTAACTGCTGCACTTGTGGTGTTACTAACTATTGAAAGCTCTTCGGAAGTTGATGCAACCTGAGTGGTTTCAGATGCCACTGAGGTTATTGTGGTGCGAATTTTAGCAACAAATTTATTAAATGCGCGGGCAACGTCGCCGGTTTCATCTTTTGATGAATCGTCGACTGTTACGGTTAAATCACCTTCGCCATCGGCAATATCGTTCATTCTATGTGAAAGGCGATTAAGTGCGCCGGTAATTCTCGAAGAGATAAAAATGGCAATAACAATACCTGCGATTAAGCCTACAAGGGTAATGACAAGCATTAAGCTATATGCAGAGGAGTGCCGTGCTTGAGCTTCTAACTCGTCATTTGCCATATCTTGTTCGATTGCATTTACTAAATTAGCCATTTGAGAAATGGCTAAATCGTTTAGCCTCCTGCCTTCATTTTTAGATAAGGCTATTGCTTTGTCGTTTAAATTAGCTCTTGCTAGATCACGAATTTGAAGATTTACCTCAATATATTCATCCCATGTCGCGGCAAATTCATCGAGTAAACGTTTGCCGTTGTCATTGACTAAATTGCGAAGAGTTGCACGTCGCTCTAGCATTTCATCTCGCGTTTGAGCTATGAAGTCGGCGTATTCATCCATGGCTGCTTTTGAGTCTGCCAAAATTATATTTTTTTCAGCTCGAGATACAGCTAAAGCGCCTTGATTGACTCTAGCTGCCAGTTTTACTTTTTCAGCTGAAACATTAATTATTTTACTCATTTGATCATTCATTATGGAAAGGTTATATATACCAATCCCAGCAGTAACAATTAGCATGATGATTATTAGACTAAAACTCGCTAATAATTTTGCTTTAATTGAAGTGAAACCAATTTGATTTAAATTTGAGAGCATTTTTAAATTCCTTTTGGCAGTCCATTTATCGACTTGTATCTTTGAAAAATAACAGGTTCGTTGTAGCACCACTAATTAATAAACTGTAGAACAAAAATTTAATAAATAAAGGTTGGTTTTTAATCAGATTAATTTTGTTATTTTTGGTAGACGAGAGAGTTATGAACTTTATTTATTATAATTACCCGACTTTAATGGTTAATATTTTATAAATTAAAGTGTGATTTTTTGGGTTGTTTTTTTTATTAAATAGTTAGGTTTTCAAGACTACTTTTTAAATTATCACCGCTTAGGGCTAAACAGTGATAATTGAGAATGAAAAGTCAGCCAGCGAGTAAGGAATTGAGCTGACTTGACTGTATTTAACGTTTACTCTGCGGCATGGGGTAAAACAAATGAGAGTGTGGCTAAATGCTCGGTTTTAGCAAATACATTTAAATTCGTGCTTTTTTCGTCGTAGATCGCGGCTATTACGTTTAAGCCTTGGTTACGCAATGGCAATGTTACCAAGCCGTTATCATTGCTAACTATTGCTTCTTGATCTGGATCGTTTACTAAATCATTGATTACTTTAGCACCTTGAACAGCTTTACTATTGAAAGTTATGCGGTAACTAACCATAGCTCCTTTTTGATCTGAAAATTCTTCGCCTACAGGAAGAATTTGCAATTGCTGATTTTTAAGCGCAGGTACTTGGGCAAGCGGGCCACGTAAATGTACTGCGTACTTTTTAGTATGTTCGCTTAATAGTGCATTGGGGATTGCATCTCGACCTTTAGCAAACCATTTACCTTCCTTTGTTTTACTCCACAACCCATTATCGAGCATGCCAGTAACCGCATAAACGGTTTTATCATTTAGTAGCATCATAGGCCCTGACTCAACAAGCTTTACGTTTTGTTGTTGCCAGTTTTTGTTATAGCCAGTAATGCTTTTAATTTTATTTTGTCGTTTTACGGTATCTAAATCTTGTGCGCCTTCGCCATATATAAAGGCCAACTGTGATGAGCGCTCTGCAAACCATATTGCATGAGCCTGTGTTTGTTCGCTGTATGTGCTTGATATTGATGTGACTAATGCCATGCAGGCGAAAGGTAATATTTTCATTTTTTTCTCTAAATTTTAGGAGGTATTTATTTTTCGATGTTGAATACGTTTAATTCAAAAAGAAAAAACAGCCTCTAATAACTTTGTAAAATTTGTTGCTGTAGGGTAGCTCTTTTTATTCTATTTGTATATTATTGCAAATAACAATAATTACCATTTGTATTTCATGTTTATTTAATCGGCCTTACTAAAAAAATTTTAGTAAAAACTTAACCGATTAAGCTTGCGTGATATCTAAGAGATAGAATGAACTTAATAAATCGATACCAAATATCTGCCATATCAATTGCTATAAGTACCATTTTAGCGCCTTCTGTATACGCAGCTTCAGCGTCAGCTAACATAGAGAAAATAGCGGTTACGGGTGTTAGACAAGCTTTTCGTGGCGATGTGCCCTTAAGCGAGCAACCACAAAGTATTGAGTTTATATCAGCAGAAAACCTCGATGACGCAGGAGTGACTACACTCACAGATATATTTGATCTAACGCCGAGTATTTCTGAACAAAATGATTTTGGTGGATTGTGGGAAAGCTTTGCAATACGTGGCTTAGTAGGCGATGAGAATATTCCTTCAGGCTTTTTAATTAATGGTTTTTCATCGGGTCGAAGTTTTAGCGGTACCCGCGATACCAGTAATATTGATTATGTAGAAGTGATGAAAGGGCCTGGCTCTGCTCTTTATGGTCGCTCTGAGCCTGGCGGTACTATTAATATCATCACTAAAAAGCCACAGTTTGAAGAACAAGGCTCTTTGAAAGTATCTGCAGGGAGCTGGCAGAGTTATCGCGCTGAAGGTGACTACACTAATGCTATTACCAATGAACTCGCTTTTAGAGTAAATGGTGCAATTGAAGACGGTGAGGGTTTTAGAGACTACCACGAAAATAAAAAAACGGTGATCACACCTTCAATTCTTTGGTTAATATCCGACACAACAAAATTAAATTATGAACTAGAGTATGTTGATCAGAGTGTGACGTTTGACCGTGGCATTGTTGCCCTAGACGGGAAGATAGACGCATTACCTATTGAAACGTTTTTAGGTGAGCCAAGCGATAAACCAACAGAGGTTGATGCGATTTCTCATCAACTGACTTTTGAGCATCAAATAGGGCAATGGTCACTTTTAAATGGGCTTAGCTATAGCGATTCTAAATTTATAAGCGAATCGAGTGATGCTGAACTCGCCCCTAGCAGGCAGGTTTATTTTACTGACGGCGAAACTTTAAATAGACAACATAACGAGCGTGATTTTCAAACTAAAAATATTTCAGCCCGCACTGAGCTAAGTGGCAGCGTTACTGCTGCTGGGTTTACCCATCATTTATTAATAGGTGCCGATGCCAGCAAGTTTGATTTTGATAAACTTTGGTATAGATATCGCCCTACGCTTGAGGATACGCGCTATGCCATTAATATGTATAACCCCGTGTATGGGCAAACAGCACCCGAAGGCTCACTTTTATTCAACAGCACTGAAGTACAGCATAGCTACGGGATTTATATTCAAGATCAAATCGACGTCACTGAGCAGTGGAAAGTACAAGTAGGCGGTCGTTATGATTGGTTTGATCAGCAAATAGATAATCATATTAATCAAAGTCAGTCTAAAAGCAATCAGAGTACATTCAGCCCACGAGTAGGCTTAGTGTATGCTTTCTCAGACGATATACAGTATTACAGCAGTTACTCTGAAGGTTTTAGGCCAAACAGTGGTTACGATATAAATGGTGATGCATTTGAACCAGAATCAACAACCTCTATTGAGGCGGGTGTTAAATTTAGCACCGATACCCTAAATGGTAGCTTTACTGTATTTAGCGCCGAAAAAAGCAATATGTTGACTACAGATTTGCAAGCAGGCGTGTCGACGGCGTTAGGCGAGGTAACTAGCGAAGGCGTTGAGTTTGATTTACACGGTTATATTACAGAGCGCACCTCATTTGATTTGGCCTATACCTACACCGATGCAAAAACAGCAAACGACACGGTTAATACAGATTGGTGGGTAAAATTACCAAAAGGTAGCCCTTTACTTAATATTCCTAAACACAGTGCAAATGCACGTATTAAAAGAGAATTGAATGATTTAATCGATTTAAATGCAAGCGTTGGTATAGCTGTTCAGTATGAGGGGGAGCGCTTAGGTGAAACCATAGACCCTACGTACTACTTACCTTCGTATACACTGGTGAACCTGTTCGCAACTTACAACGTTAATGAAGATGTGATTGTACAACTGAACATTAATAACGTGCTGGATAAAGAATATTACTCAAATTCTTACTCTGCAATTTGGACTCAACCAGGTGAGCCAGTCAATTATAAACTGAGCTTAAAATATAACTTTTAACTTACCCTTGGGGCAGGCATCAAAGATGCTTGCCCCATCACTTTACTCAGACTGTGCTTCTGTGCCAAGTAAAGCGTCAATGTAGGCGAGTTCTTCGCTAAAAATACCACTAAAAAATGCATTCTGTTCAATTATTAAGGCGTCATTAGGTTGAGCTTTGTAGCTTTGCTGGCATCTGATAATTTCACGGGTTAACCACGAGCACTCATTGCTTGCAGTGTTTATAGCTGTTTTTAAAAAAGAGGGCCATTTGATTTTTTGTAAATTAAAGCGATAGAGCATTACAGCTATACGCCCATAGGCTTGTTGCTTTTGTGATGGTGGGTTACCACTTGTTACTATCTCACTGTTTAACAGCTTACTGCTAAACAGTGCTTGTTGCAGCGCGACTTGCTGTGGCTTACTTAAAAAAGTCGTTGTCATAATGCGTGAGTAGCCTTGGTTGCAATAGAAAATAGCATTTAGTATTAAAGGCTAAGCAAGGCGTTTTACGACTCAAGCAGCACCGAAAAAATGCAGCAACAGTGATAACAAAGTTGGCCTGACTCTTTACTGAATTATCAAAATACAATTGTAATTGGTTAGATAGTTTTGAAGAATATTAGCATCAATATTTTAATATTAAGGCAGCCAATAACTGAGTTAGGTAATTGACTGAATAATTATAATTAAATAGGTTTTTAAAGGAATAAAGATGTTTTTATCATTTTTTAAAAATCTTTTATATTGTCATATCTAATAATTTACTAGGTCAAATCTATCACTCATCCGCAGAGACAGATGTTATTACTTAAGGTGTTTTATCAGTTGAGTTATCAATCTGCGCTAGGTGTTACTGAGGAATAAGAGTTATTTACTTTGCCAAGTTGTGGGCGTTATGCAGTAAGTCTTTTAAAGAAACTATGCCCAGATAAAGGGAGTAAATTTTCATTATCTAAACTTACATGTGCAAAAGCAGAACGCTATTTTAAACAAGAAAAAAGCTGAGTAGCATCTTGCGTTCAAACCTTTCTTAACCCTCAATACAGACAAAGTTCTCACTAAATCTATCATTGTAAAAATACAGTAATAATGAAAATCAGAACAAGCTGATTGCTTAGTAATTTAATAAAATGATGCTCTGAGGAAAGCTTACATTTGTTGTGTAATTTTTATAGTTTGTATTGGTGAAATATTTTCATTTCTTTCTTAATTATTGATTTTAAAACTATTTATAGGTGGTCTTTATTTTGCTTGGTTATTGTTTTTTAACCCTATAAAAATATAGCAATCAAAAAATTATTTAAGG
This sequence comes from Pseudoalteromonas sp. 23_GOM-1509m, assembly GCF_000518425.1. Taxonomy (NCBI): domain Bacteria; kingdom Pseudomonadati; phylum Pseudomonadota; class Gammaproteobacteria; order Alteromonadales; family Pseudoalteromonadaceae; genus Pseudoalteromonas; species Pseudoalteromonas sp. 23_GOM-1509m. The sequence goes on along the minus strand of NZ_JADO01000010.1, from coordinate 139,401 downwards.
AAGAAAAGTTATGGCAGAGTCATTTAAGTATGCAAATAATAAAGGACATGCAGGAGAGCTTCATCAAAAAGCTAATAAAGACCATCCCGTAATGACAACCGCACAAGGTTGCCCTATCAGTGACAATCAAAATTCATTAAAAGCAGGTCAACGCGGACCAGGACTATTGGAAGATCATGTGTTGCGAGAAAAGTTGTTTCACTTTGATCACGAGCGAATTCCTGAGCGAGTTGTTCACGCAAGAGGGTATGGAGCACATGGTTACTTTGAAACGTATGATGCTTTAGATGATTTGACCTCTGCTGATATTTTTCAACGTAAAGGTGAAAAAACACCTGTTTTTGCACGCTTTTCAACAGTGGCGGGTAATCAGGGCTCGCCTGATTTAGCACGTGATGTGCGAGGTTTTGCCGTTAAGTTTTATACGCAGGAAGGTAATTGGGATCTGGTAGGCAATAATATCCCAGTTTTTTTCATTCAAGACGCGATGAAGTTTCCCGACCTTATACATAGCGCAAAAGCAGAACCAGATCGTGGTTTTCCACAAGCGCAAACAGCCCACGATAATTTTTGGGATTTTGTAAGTTTGTCGCCAGAATCCATGCACATGGTTATGTGGGCAATGTCAGATAGAGCTATCCCGCGCTCATTAAGGTTTATGGAAGGGTTTGGCGTTCATACTTTTAAGTTTATTAATGCACAAGGTGAAGAAAAATTTGTTAAGTTCCACTGGAAACCTAAAGGCGGTATGCAGTCAGTGGTTTGGAATGAGGCATTGAAATTAAATGGCGCTGATCCTGATTTTCATCGTCGTGATATGTGGGAATCAATTAATAATGGTGACTATCCGGAATGGGAGCTGGGCATTCAAGTATTTGATCAAAAATTTGCTGAAGAGTTCGAGTTCGATGTTTTTGATGCCACTAAACTGATACCCGAAGAGCAAGTACCAGTTAAAGTTATTGGTAAAATGGTACTCAATCGAGTCGTAGACAACTTCTTCGCAGAAACCGAACAGGTTGCATTTTGTACTCAAAATATAGTGCCTGGGCTTGATTTTACTCCCGATCCTTTATTGCAAGGCCGTAATTTTTCTTACCTAGATACACAAACCAAACGCCTAGGTGGGCCTAATTTCACACAAATTCCTATTAATGCACCAAAATGCCCGATGAGACATTTCCTTCAAGATGGCCACATGGCAATGCAGAGCCCCAAAGGCCGGGTTAATTACGAACCTAATTCATTCAGCGGGGGTGAAAACAACCCGCGAGAGTGCCCTGTACACGGATTCAAAAGCTCAGAATCTGAAACTGACGGGGGTAAATTACGCTATCGCTCAGAAACATTTAGTGATCACTATAGCCAAGCGCGCCAATTCTATTTAAGTCAAACTGACATTGAGCAAACGCATATTCAAGATGCTTTGATTTTTGAGTTATCTAAAGTAGAGCATTTACGTATCAGAGAACGCGTAGTTTCTCATCTGTTAAACATTGATAACAAGCTTGCTGAGCAAGTTGCATTGGGTTTAGGTTTACAAACTATGCCAGATGCCGCAGAAGCTGCGCTTGATACCCGTCAAGATTTACCAGTATCTGATGCGCTAAGTATTTTAAAAAATGCGCCAAATACATTTAAAGGCAGGAAGCTTGGTATATTAGTAAGTGATGGTTTTGATGCTGAAACCTTTAATTTATTAACACAAAGCCTTAAAGAGGAGGGTGCAAGTCATGAAGTTATTGCGGCTCAAGTTGGTGGTGCTAAAAACAGTAATGGCGAGGTTGTTGAGGCCGTTCAAGTGATTAATGGCGGTCCTTCGGTGCTTTACGACGCAATAGTTCTGCTTACCACTAATGAAGGCGCTAAAAAGTTTGCTGAAATACCGGAGGCGAAAGATTTTGTCAGTGATGCTTATGCACATATGAAGTATATCGGCTTTAGTGATAAAGCAACTCCTTTAATCGAGGCTACGGGTTTAAATGGACAGCTTGATGATGGCTGGTTGGATTTAAATAAAATTTCCGCAAGTGAATTTGTCTCAAAAATTCGTAATCTTAGGTATTGGAGCCGATAAATCGCATAAATTGGGGCTAGTGAGAACTAGCCCTTGTTATTGATGGCACCGTTTGATTTGAGGATTACAAAAATTTAAAGGAATAAAATGAAACTAATTTATGTCGATGATAACTTGCCGGGTATTACTCGAAAGAGGCATGAAAACCAATGGGTTTATTATGATCCTGCAGGAAAGAAAATACATGATAAAGATGAAATAGAGCGGTTAGACAATCTCGCTTTTCCCCCCGCATACAAAGATGTATGGTTATGCCCAGAAGAAAATGGGCATATTTTAGCTACTGGCTACGACAACAAAGACCGCAAGCAATACTTTTATCATCCCGAGTTTAGGGAGCAGCAAGAGCTTAAAAAGTTTGAAGCATGTGTTTTATTTGGAAATAAACTGCCTTTGTTAAGAGCAAAACTATCGGAATATTTGCGAGGTAATGAACTTGATTGCCAGCGCACAATTGCAGCCGTTGTACGTTTAATGGACCTTGGAGCTCTGCGCGTTGGTTCTAAAAAAAATGCCAAACATAACAATAGTTTTGGTGCTACGACATTACGTAGCCGGCATGCAAAACTAACGGGTAAAAATATTCGCTTAAAGTATAAAGCAAAATCCGGTAAGCAAAGAGAAGTGAATATAACAGATAAAGTGCTTAGCTCTATCATACAGCAGTTGCAAGATTTGCCTGGGCAGAGCTTATTCCAATATATCGATGAAGGCGAGTGTTGTGATGTTACCTCCAAAGAAGTGAATGAGTTTATTCAAAGTGTTATGGGTGAGCAGTTTAGTGCAAAACATTTTAGAACATGGCGGGCCAGTGTTTTGGCATTTGAAGTCTTACATAAATCAAACGGCCAGCTTTCGCTTAAAGATATGTTAGGTAGCGTTTCAAGTAATTTAGGGAATACCCCAGCAATAGCTCGTAATTCATATATTCATCCAAAGTTGATTGAGCTGTGTAAAGGAGGTAAAGAAGCTCTAAAGGACTTTAATAACTTAGACAAACTACCCCGTAAGACTAAGTATCTAAGTCGCTATGAGCTTGGGTTGTTGATATTTTTAGAAGAACAAAGCTAATAACGTTAATCTCTTTGTAATTCTACTCATATTTCAATCGCTTGAGTTATACCTATGTGTGTGAACTTTTTACAACTTCTAGCAACTTTTACTTTAAAACGTAGAGTTCTACTTTGCTTTTTTTATTTATCTTTCTGATTTTAAAGGATTAAAACTTTGGTTTGAATGTTGCTAATTACTAAGCGTACTTTCTTAAACAAATAAAGGAGTTATTATGAGTACTGTTATTACTGGGTTATTCGATAATGCATCACAAGCAACATTAGCCATTTATAGATTAGAAGCTTTAGGTGTAAGTGAGGCGGATATAAGCATTGTTGCTAACGACTCGTATACAAAGGAAGACTTTGCTGTAGATGAAGGTACCAAAGCTTCAGAGGGCGGTTTGCTGGGCGCTGCATCTGGTGGCGTGTTAGCGGCAATTATTGGTGGTTTTACCGCTGTTGGTGCAGTCGCTTCGGGTGGTGCAGGCTTATTAGTCGCAGGTCCTTTGGTTTCAGCACTTGCAGCTGGTGGCGCCGGTGCTGCCGTTGGTGGGACTCTAGGTGCAGCAATCGGCGCATTTATTCCAGAACATGAAATTAAGTATTATGAAGACGCAATTGAGAAGGGTTCAATACTCGTCGGTGTTAAATATAACAGCGATAACAAAAATAGTATTGAAGAAATTCTTGATAATGCTGGTGCAAGCAAGGTTTCAAAAGCGTAATATTTCAGGATGCACTATAAGTATCTAAAAAGTATAAAGGTGGAACTGCGTTTCATCTTTTTACGCGTTTGATTTTTAAAACTATCTGAGCTTAGTATATTAATCTATATGGAAACCAATGAATTATTTAGCTCACCTTTATTTAGCAAAGCCTACGGCTGATTCTCATTTTGGCAACTTACTGGGAGATTTTGGTGGTCAACGACAGCTAACATACATACCGACAAGTGTTAAAAGTGCGCTAGATAACCATTATTTAGTGGATAAATTTACTGATGCACACCCTTTAGTTAAAGAAGCTAAACAGCTTTTTTCACCCAAGCGCAGGCGCTTTGCAGGTGTGGCAGTTGATGTGGTGTTTGATCATTTTCTTATTGCGCATTGGCAGCAGTTTAATAACCAATCACTAATTGATTTTAAGCACACCAGTTATGACCTTTTGGACAGGCGTATACCTGTAATGCCACAGAAAATGCAGCGTGTAGTAACCAGTATGACGAAAAACGATTGGTTTAAGGAGTACGAAAGCATTGATGGGGTGGGGCGGGCGCTTGATAATATTGCTAAACGTATTCGCTTTACTAATAATTTTGCAGGTACCGCTGAAGATATAATCCGCCATTATAGTGAGCTAGATGAGCTCTTTTTAGCGTTTTTCCCTGAGCTGATTAAGCACGTTAATGAGTTTAATTTGGAAAGCGCACCAAAGTAGAGTGCGCTTACAAAATAAGTGGTTTAGTCGTCTGGTCCTTTTAGGGTAAATACTAAATGTTTGCGCATATCTTTTAAAATTACGCCTTTTTTGAGCATGGCACCGCTTAAGCGTTTTTGCCACTTTAGTAGCTCCGGCTCTGCGGCTGTAAGTGCTTGTTGGTGTTCAAATTGAAAACACATTAGTAAAGAACCTGGAAATAAATGATATTCCACATCAAACCAGCATTGCAGCATACCTGGGATTTCAGCACGGCCTTGCTCTTCTATTTTGTCAGCAACATTGAGAACGAGAGCTTGTTGTTTTACTTGCACAGCAGATAGTTTTTTCATGTGGAGATCCAATTTAGAGGCTAAAAATACAGCCGGAATATTGCATTATACCCAAGCTTTCAGGGTGATAACAATGTTAGCCATACTTTAAATTAGATGGCTCACTGTGAATATTGATTGTGGTTAGTTTGGTAGTACAACCAGTTTGAATACACTATTTATCAAGGGAAATTATGAATTATATAGCTGTTTGTTTCGTTATTATTTTTATGTTGTCAGGGTGCTCTGAAGAGCAAGTTTCTGAGCAAAAATTAAAACCTGTTTCTGTCATAGAGTTAAATAAAACTAAATCGTTTGATAGTCGTATTTTATCAGGTGTTATCCAACCTGCTAACACAGCCACTTTAATGTTTGAGGTTAGCGGAAAGGTCGAAGACGTTTTTTTTGAGATTGGTGAGGCTTTTGAAAAAGGTGAGCCGTTAGCCAGGCTGGAACAAACAAAGTATTTATTGGCAGTGCAAGAGGGCGAAGGGCAGGTCTCTAATGCGAAGGCTATGCTGCTAAATGTTAAGCAAGATTTTGAGCGCAAAGCATCACTGGTTGATGATGGCGCTGTGTCACGCGCGCAATACGATGTAGCAAAGTCGCAATATGAGAGTGCCAAAGATAAAGTCGATATTGCTAAAGTTCGACTAGCGATGGCAAAAGAAGAGTTACAAGATACTACGCTAATTGCGCCCTATGCAGGGACTATTTCAAAACGTAATATTGAACCTTCACAACAGGTAAGCCCAAATACATCTGCATTTATAATTCAAGGTAAAGAAAATTTTGAAGTCTCTATCCTTGCCCCTGAAGCGATTCTCTCCTCATTAGCTATTGATAAGCCTGCTAAGGTAACTATTTCAGCATTAGATAAAATGTTGAATGCCAAAATTAAAGAAATTGGCACAGCTGCTCAAGGCGCGAATGCGTTTCCTGTTATTTTAAAGATATCTGAAAATGATGTTGCAGACATTAGAACGGGTATGAGTGCTGAAGTACAATTTAAACAACAGCAGGAAGCCACAGATGCTTTTGTAGTACCTGTAAGTGCCATTATGGCGCAAGAAAATAATCAGCATTTTGTTTTTAAGCTGTTACCTACAGCGCAAGCTGAATCACAACAAGCAGGTTATGTTTTACAAAAAATAACCGTGGACGTAGTAACGTTTTTTTCGCAGAAAGCGCAAATTAAAGGCGATTTAAAAGAAGGGGAGCGAATTGTTAATGCGGGAATGGCTTTTTTACACGATGGGCAAAAAGTGACGCTTATCGAGGGTGAAATCAAGCGCCTTAATCCATAACCCGTGACGGAGATTTAAACGATGAAAATCCCTACTATTTCAGAGCTTGCTCTTGATCATAATCGCTTGATGCTGGCCATCGTCTTTGGCCTTATGCTATTTGGCGCATTTAGTTATTATCAACTACCCAAACAAGAAGATCCTAAAATAAAAATTCGTGAGGCGGTTGTAACAACCGCTTACCCTGGCATGAGCGCAAAAAAAGTAGAGCTGTTGATCACTAAAACACTCGAAGAAGCGATACGTGAAATGCCCAGTATTGCCGAAATTCGTTCAGTATCTATTCCAGGCCGCTCTATTATTCACGCAGAGCTCAAGCAAAGTGTTGAGCAAAGTGAGTTTGATCAGCAGTGGGATATCCTGCGCGACCAAATTAACGCGGTTCGAGGCGAGCTACCCAGTGGTACTTTACCTTATGTAATTAATGATGATTTTGGTGATGTTGCCGTTTTAACAGTGGCACTTATTGCAGATCCCGCTTATAGCATGGGGGATCGCCAAGATGTGGCGCAACATATTGCCGATATGATGCATCAAGTCGAAGGCACAAAAAAAATTGATATTTTAGGCATTCAGCAAGAGCGTATTTTTATTGAAACTAAAAACGCTAAGCTCGCTCAATTAGGGATTGCACCCACACAATTGATTGCGGCTTTAAAAAATCAAAATATTATACGTCCCAGTGGCATTATTGATGCCGATGGTGAAAACTTTATTATCCAGCCTTCTGGGAATTACCAAAGCCTAGCTGATATACGCAATACGCTGATCACTGTTCCCAATCAATCACAAACCATCTTATTACGTGATATTGCCAAAATAAGCCGTGAAGTGATCGACCCCCCTTCAAGAACAAGTTACTACAATGGCCGTCAAGCCATTATTTTTGCAATCTCTAAGGATGAACAAGCGGATGTGCTGAAGTTCACTCCTAAAATGGAAGCGATGATAGCTCAAATTAATCAAACTATACCTGCGGGCTATCAATTAAAAAATATTACCCGCCAAGCCGATGTGGTTGCCGATGCTGTATTTGGTGTGAGCTTTAGTGTGTTACAAACCATTGTTGTTGTCTCTATTGTGGTTATTATGTTTTTAGGTCTACGCACTGGCTTGATTGTAGGTTCGATTGTACCTGCAGCTATTCTAATCACGCTTTCAATTATGAACTTCATGGGTATTCCGCTGGAGCGTATGTCGCTTGCCACGTTAATTATAGCGCTTGGGCTACTGGTTGATGATGGCATAATAATGGCTGAAGATTTTAAAAAGCGTATAGAAGAGGGCGAAACGCGTGACGAAGCTATTCGTAATACCTCGGGTACGCTTGCGATACCCTCTTTAACCTCATCGTTGACTACTATTCTTGTGTTTTTGCCATTGATGTTGGCGCAAAGTAGTGCGGGTGAATATACACGCTCTATTTCGCTGGTGGTGTTAATTGCATTGCTTATTTCATGGGCGTTGAGCCTAACCTTTACTACTTACTTGTGTCATCGCTTTGTGAAAAAGGAAACGAGGCAAAAGCAAAATATTATTCGCCGTAAAATTAATGGATTTTTCGATAGCCTTAGTCCGCTTTATGAAAAAGTATTAAGACGAATTATGCGCGCTCGCATAATTTTTGTTGTTGTTATATTAGGGCTGTTTTTTGTTGGTGGTTGGGCTATGAGTTTAGTGCCTGCTAAGTTTTTTCCAGACTCCGACCGCGCGCAAATTTTAGTGTATTTAGATATGCCAGCCGGCACGTCAATGCGTAAAACTGATGCAACGATACAAGCCATTTTAAAAAAATTGGATGATAAAGCGCGTTTTCCGCATATTAAAAAATATGCTGCTTATGGTGGATTTGGCGGGCCACGGTTTGTTTTGTCACTCACACCGATTGATCCTGAGCCTTCAAAAGCATTCTTTATGATTGATGTTGGAGAGCGAAAACTAGCTGAGCCAACAATAAATAGCGTGCGCGACATGTTTGCTCAAGACTTTCCTGAAGTTATGGGGCGCGCCACTAAAATGTTTTTAGGGCCATCAGATTCTTCACTGATAGAGATTCAAATTAAAGGCCCAGACAGTAATTATATTTATTCTATTAGCGAGGAAATTAAAACCTTATTGCGTAATACAGACGGCGCATTCGATATTAAAAGTGATTGGGAAAACCGCATTACTACACTTAAAGTTGAGGTTAACCAGCAAAATGCTCGTCGTGCTGGGGTTAGTTCAAACGATGTTGCCCAAGCATTAGAAACCTACTTTTCGGGACGCACAATCTCTGAGTTTCGTGAAGGTGATGACATATTCCCCATTGTGTTAAGGGCACAAAACAGTGAACGTTACGATCTAGACCGTATTAACAGCGTAAATGTTTATTCTTCGGCTCGAGGCGTTAATGTACCTTTAATGCAAGTGGCCGACATTCGCTATGAAACGCAATTTGCGCGTATTGCGCGTGAAAATTTATTTCGTACTGTAACAGTACAAGCTAAAAACCAGATTATGTCGGCGCAAAGTATGGTGCCATTAGTTGAAGGAAAGCTTGATAAAATAAGAGAAAAATTACCACCTGGTTATGAAATAGAATATGACGGTGTAATTGGAGACTCCGCTGAATCGCAAGCGTCAATTTTAGCTAACTTACCGCTGTGTATTGCCATTATGGTGTTTATTATTATTGCGCAATTTCGCTCTTACCGTGCAACTAGTATTGTATTTTTGACTGTGCCATTGATCATCATTGGTGCTGCTTTTGGTTTGTTGATTATGCAGGCAAACTTTGGGTTTATGGTTATTTTAGGTCTATATGCGCTTGCCGGAATTATCATTAATAATGCGGTTATATTAATTGACCGTATTAATATTGAACGTAAACAAATTGAGCACAGTGAACAACAAACCGCTGAGCAGTATAATCAGCAAAATTATGAGGCGGTGATCAGCGCTTCTTTAAGACGTTTACGACCTATATTAATGTCTACTTGTACAACAATAATAGGCTTAATGCCGCTCATTTTATCTAAAGATGTTTTGTTTTATGGCCAAGCAAGCACTATTGCGTTTGGTCTTGCAATGGGAACAATTTTAACATTAGGGTTTGTTCCGGTTGTGTATACTTTTTTCTTTAAAATAAAGCCGGTTAAAGCAGATAAACAACAAACCCAGCGTGAGTTAGAGCAGGCTTAATACGAAGGGCTGATAATAGTTTTATCCCTATTTAGTGGTAATTTTAGCCACTAAATAGGGCTGTTTTATTCATGCTTTATTTGTTTAGATAAAAACAAGTTAGTAACGTCTGCGACTTTGATTAACGACTTTTTATCAGCTTGACTCCAAGTTACCTTTGAGCCCACACTTTCACAACAAATGACACCTAACGGTTTGCTATTAAGTGTATAAATGTAATCAAGTAAAGAATAAATATCGAGTGGCTCAAAGTAAGAGTGAGAGAACGGCTTGGTTACTTCGTTATTTCTGGCATCAGAAGCGTCGAGTACTTGGTTAGCTAAAATATAGTTGAAATAAGCAGGGGAGTTTTCTGTGTATAGAACAGTTCCACTTGACACGTCATTATTTTCATCAAGGCAAATTAAGCAATTTAATGTACTGTATTCTTTATTAAATAACCAAAGGCTCACTCGATTAGCATTGGGAATAAGCGCTTTTAACTCTTTGCATATTTGCTTTAGCTTCCGGTCGCTAGAAACATTAGGATCGCTAATTTTTACTGCTAAGTTTTTTAGGTTGAGGTTTTTAGGATTATAAACATTGAGTAAGCTATTGATCTTAGCTTTATCAAACGGTTTAGTTAAGTAGCCATCCATACCAATATCTAAATAATGCTCAATGTCTTGTTTTAGGGTATTTGCTGTCATAGCTATAATCGGAACGGTTTTACCTTTAGGAAGCGCTCTAATAGCTTGCGTAGCTTTTATGCCATCCATTTCAGGCATTTGTATATCCATGAAAATTAAGTCTACCGAGTGCTCCTTGAAGTACTTAACGCATTCTTTACCGTCCTCTGCGATAATTAAATTAGCATTATGTGCTTTGAGCATTTTGACAATAATAAGCTGATTTATTTTATTATCTTCGGCAATTAAAACAGTACTACCTTGAAGGTTTGTTATATCAGTACACTGCTTCGAGGTTGGTGGCAATAAAGCAATCTCAAAGCTTTGCTCATAGGTAAACGTGGAGCCCTTATCTATTTTGCTGGTAAAGCTAAGGTGCCCCTGCATTAACTCACTTAAACGAGCGCAAATTGATAAGCCTAAACCTGTGCCTCCATATTTCCTTGAGGTTGATGAGTCGGCCTGATGAAATTCTTTAAATAAATGCTCTTGAACAGTCTCATTAATACCAAGGCCTGTATCAATAACTTCAAAGGTGAGTACTTGTGTTTGCAATGTACTATTTTTAACACTTATCTTCAGCTCTACTTGGCCAAAGTTGGTAAATTTAATCGCATTTGAGCACAGGTTATTTAAAATTTGCGAAATCCGAAGAGGATCGCCTTTTAAATTGTCTGCTATTTTAGGGTCTATCGATGTAATCAGCTTTATGCCTTTAGCAGATGCCTGCTGTAACTGGGGTTTTATTACATCGCTAATAACCTCATTAAGACTGAAGTTGATATGTTCAATTTCTAATTTGCCAGCCTCAATTTTAGAAAAGTCTAAAATATCGTTAACAATATTTGATAAGTAATGTGCTGACTTTAATATGCTTTTTAAGGTGCTGTTTTTTTCCTCTGTTGTGGTCTCTGAGATCGCAAACTCAGCTAAATTTAAAATTCCATGTAATGGGGTTCTCAGCTCATGAGTCATATTTGCCAAAAATTTACTCTTTGTGTTATTGGCGATATCCGCGGCTTCTTTTAACTTTTCTAGCTCTTTATTGTGCTCTTTTTGTTTTTCTAACGCCATAAACAGCTTTTTATTATTAAGCCGAAGCTCTAATTGCGCAATGACCTCTTTGCTCAAAACCGTGAGTGCATTTATTTGTTTGCTCGAAAGCTTTTTTGGTTTATCGCTAATAACACATAACGTACCTATAGCGTTTCCTCTTGGTGTGATGAGAGGTGCACCTGCATAAAAGCGAATATTTGGGTCGTTTGTAACTAAGGGATTATCGTGAAAGCGGGTGTCAGTAAGTGCATTTTGAACTTCGAATACTTGGTTTTCTAGAATTGCGTAAGAACAAAACGAGATATCTCGTGCGGTTTCGGCTACATCAATACCATGCTTTGACTTAAACCATTGCCTGTCAGGATCAACAAGACTTATTAGTGAGATTGGCGTTTCACAAATATCAGATGCAAGCTGGGTTAAATCGTCAAAGGATTTTTCAGCTTCAGTGTCTAAAACGTCATACTCATATAAGTCTTTTAGCCGTGATAGTTCATCCTCAGGTGTTGACGCTTTTATCATTATGTAACCTTGTTTTTGTTATGCTTAACAATGAGTAATAGAATAAAAATAATAACGCATTAGCTAGTATAAAATGAAAAAATACGCGTTTAATGTCAATTTGCTTAAAGTGTATTTTTATTTACGAATTTATCTACTGTTGAAAATTTAAGCTAAATTGTTGTGCTTAAGTATTTAGCTTATATGACCTTTTAAATTTTTACGAATTGATTTAAAACAATCCGTCTTATAGCGAGTCAATCAACAATTTTATTTCGACCACTATTTTTTGCCTCGTATAAATAGTCATCAACGTATTTTAAGCTGCTTTGTAGGCTAATTGTGCCATCGTGGGTAAGCAGTCCAATACTGACAGTAAAGCTAATATTTTTATTACGATAGTAAACTTTATGTTCATTCACTGCGTTTTTAATACGCTCAGCGGCTTGCTTAGCTTCGGCTTTGTTTGTGTTAGGCATAATAATTAAAAACTCTTCACCGCCAAGGCGAAATACGGCGTCATTTTTTCTGGTGAGGCCATGTAAAATATTAGCGAGTTCTTTTAAACCCTTATCTCCAGCTTCGTGGCCGTAGTTATCATTTATGGCTTTAAAGTGATCTATATCGAGCATTAATAATGAAATATAGGTATTTTCATCTTGTGTTTTTAATAGCTCATCGGTAAGAAACCTGTATAAGGTTCGCCTATTTAAACATCCTGTAAGTGGGTCTACATTAGCCTGTTTTTCTAACTCTTTGTTAAGTGTAAATAGCTCTTGAGTGCGCACCTGTATTCGTTGCTCTAAACTGGTATTAAGGGCTATGAGTTTGTGTTCTATGTTTATTTCTTTGCTTACATCGTTTTGCACCGCAAAGTAATAAGCGATTTTTCCATCTCTATAAATCGGCGATATTGCCAACTCATTCCAATAGGGTTCCCCACTTTTGGTGTAGTTTAAAATTCGGGCGCTTATAGGTAGCCCTTTTTTGAGATGAGTTTTAAGTTTAGCTATCGTTTTTAAATCAGTGTTTTCACCTTGTAAAATAGAGCCGAGCTTTTTGCCTTCGACTTCAAAAAGGCTATACCCTGTCATTTTTTCGAATGATCCATTAACCCAAATAACATGCTTATTTTTATCGGCAATGACCATTCCTACCGTAGTTTCTTTGAGTGCAGTAACTAAAAAGTCTCGTTCAAGGGCTATTTTTTCACTTCCTGTTATATCCTGAAAAATGCCGTATAGCTTAGTAATTTCACCATTTTTATTTCTTGATACGTTACCGCTTGATATCACCGTGCGTTCTTGTTGGTCGTCATCTACAACACGTAATTTTATACAACTCCATTCTTGCCCCGTTAAAAGCGCATTTTCGACAGCGCTGGCTATTTTGGACTTATCATCTGCATGATAAAAGTTTATTGCAGTATCTAACTGTGGTGAATAGCGACTAGGGGAAACACCATGGATAGTGTAAATTTCATCGGTCCAAAATAATTGGTTGCTATTACAGTCGAGCTGCCAATAACCTACTTTTAAAACTTCGCCTGCGTTTTCTATGATGGTTTGTAATTCGTTATTACTAATAACAGAGGACACTTGGGCAAAATGCTGGTTAAAAACTAAAACCATATATTGATGTTGGTTTTGATCCACATTATGTAAGCAGCAATTCAGTTTAATAGAGTAATCGGTTGCAAATGTGAGCTCAATATCAAATTGGTCTAACTCATTATGTTGCGATTTTAGTGCGAGAATTTGTTGTTGTAATAGTGTTTTGCTTTCAGTTGTACAACAGGCATACAGGCTTTCAATGGTTGGCATGTTTTTGGTTGTAATATTTAGCTCTGACCACCCATCTGAGAGATAACTGAGCTGATGATGGTTATCAAATACCATTAAAAGAAAGTTGCATTTTTCTAGCAGTGCAATATTTATGTCTTTAATATCCATAAGCTCCCTACATATGAAAAGTATTACAACAATATGGTTGAGTATAGACATCTTCTTTTATTTTTTCCGTTTGAAGGCAGTGTAAATAGTGGTCAGAATTTTTACTAAAAACGTATTTCAGGTTTGTTTTTGTGACTTTCCTGATAAGGTATTGGTTGTATAACAATATTTTAACGTTATTTCGTTGCTGTTAACGAAAAGCGAATCATTGGAGATTTTCATGAGCATATTTCGATTGAGTGTTATTACCTCGATTTTTTTAGCCGCAAATTTTTGCGCCAGCAATGCACAAGCCAATACTAAAGTGATTCATGCGGGAGAGTTATTAAGCGTCCCTGGCGAAAAATCACAGCAAAAACAAACTGTAGTAATAGAAAATGGCAAAATAGTGTCTGTATCCGCTGGTTTTTTACCGGCCTCTCGATTTGGTGATGATGCCCAATTAATCGATTTATCGACCAGCTTTGTTATGCCAGGGCTTATGGATATGCATGTGCATTTACAAGGTGAGCTTGGGCCAGATAATAAAAAAGAACTGGTTGAAATGTCTGATGCAGATGTAGCAATGCGCAGTGTTCATTTTGCTAATAAAACCCTAATGGCGGGATTTACCACCGTGCGTGATGTAGGTAGCCAAAGCGAGCAAATGTACGCATTACGAAAAGGGGTGGCGAATGGCTGGGTTAATGGTCCGCGTATTATTGCCGGTGCCGGAGTTACTATTACTGGTGGGCATTTAGATGTTGATGGTATGAGTCCTGATTTACTCACCATAAAAACGCCACCAACAGTGTGTGATGGCGCAGTTGAGTGTCGTAAAAAAACACGTTATGCAATTAAGTATGGGGCGGATTTAATTAAAGTGGCCTCTACCGGTGGTGTGCTTTCTGATACCACCACGGGGACAGGTCAACAAATGGAAGACGATGAGCTCAAAGCCATTGTAAAAACTGCACATGGGTTAGGACGAAAAGTAGCAAGCCATGCCCATGCTGCACAAGGTATTAATGCCGCACTTCGTGCAGGGGTTGATAGCATTGAGCACGGCAGTTACACCGATGAAGAGGGCATCAAGCTCTTTAAAGAAACCGGCGCTTACCTTGTACCAACGTTATTAGCTGGCGATACTGTGGTTAATATGGCAAAAAATTCAGATTTTATGTCTGCACCTATTAAGACTAAAGCAACGAGAGTGGGGGGCGATATGCTCAACAACTTTACTAAGGCTTACAAAGCCGGCGTTAAAATTGCCTTTGGTACTGACAGTGGCGTATCAAAGCATGGTATTAACGCAAAAGAAGCCGTATTGATGTATGAAGCCGGTATGAGTACCTCCGATATTTTAAAGTCGGCAACCGTCAATGCTGCTGATTTAATTGATATGAGCCAGAGTTTAGGCACTATAGAGCCTGGTAAGTTTGCCGATATTATTGCCTTAGATTCCAGCCCACTTAGCGATATTAGCGCTTTAATGGATGTTGATTTTGTGATGAAAGAAGGCGTAATTTTCAAACAACAATAAACACTATATTTATTTTATTATGAATGACGTTATAACGCTGGTAGGTCGTACAACAAAATGTTTGTAGACGATTGACCAGCGTTATTTTGTTATACCGTTTTTGGATAAAAAAGGAAGTAGTTTATTTTGAAGAGCTTAGTGGTTTTATTTTTTAGTGTATGGCCTTTGTTAGCAAATAGTGCCTCGCAGCAACCAGTTGAATTTCCTGATGTTGAAAATGATGTAGCTTATGCAAAAGTGGCTTCATTGGGATTTAACTTAGCCGATGAAAAAATAGCCTACGGCAGTGATGAGTCACAGTACGCATTACTTTGGCGCGCAAAGCAAGCACTGGTGCAAACGCCTTTAGTTATTTTACTCCATGGTGGCTGTTGGCTTAGTGAGTACGATATTAAACACACGTATGCGTTAAGTACGGGGCTTGCACAAGCTGGTTTTAACGTGTGGTCATTAGAGTATCGAAGAAGTGGTACAAGCGGTGGTGGCTGGCCTGTCACATTTAATGATATAAAAGCCGGTATTTTAGCGGCAAGTACTTACAATAATGGCGAGTTTAAATTAGCTGACTCGGTTGCTGTAGGGCACTCTGCTGGTGGGCATTTAGCACTGCTTGCGGGTGGTGAAATAAGCCAGCTTAAAGGCGTTATTGGCTTAGCCCCTATCACTGATATAAAAGCATATGCACGTGGTAATAACAGCTGTCAAAAAGTGACAAAAGATTTTATGCAAGGTATGCCAACTGATAAACCTAAGGCTTACACGCAAGCTAACCCGAGTGAGCAGCCACTTCATCCCCAAAGCATTATTTTACAAGGCGACAAAGATGCCATTGTCCCCGCTTTTAATTTAGCGCCGCTTAAACGCCCGGTGGTGATGCTCGAAGGCGTGGGGCATTTTGATTGGATCCACCCAGGAACTGAGGCATTTAGTACACTAATAAAAAATTTAAATGAGATATAAAAATGAATTTTAATGAGATTGTAGCGCTTGATAAAGCCGACCCGCTGGCTAATAAACGCGATGAATTCGATTTACCCGCAGACACTATTTATCTCGATGGTAATTCACTGGGTGCTTTACCTAAAGCCGTTAAGTCACGCGTAGCAGAGGTGGTAAATCAACAATGGGGTAGTCACTTAATTAGAAGTTGGAATGATCACCAATGGATTGATTTACCCACTCAGGTAGGAGATAAAATAGCGCCGATTATTGGTGCTGCAAAAGGCCAAGTGATTTGTTGTGACTCTATTTCAGTTAACTTGTTCAAGCTGTTAAGTAGTGCGTTATCGTTAAACCCTGGCCGAAATGTGGTGTTATCCACGCAAGATAACTTTCCAACCGACTTATACATGGTACAAGGGTTAAGTGATTTATTAGGCCCTGACTTATGTCAGCTTAAATTAGTAGCAGAGCAACACATTGAGCAAAGCCTTAGCGATTCAGTGGCGGTGCTGCTATTAACGCAGGTGAACTTTAGAACCGGGCAGCTGTTAGATATGCAAAAGCTGACCAAGCTTGCCCACGAAAAAGGCATTTTAGTGATATGGGATTTAGCCCACAGCGCGGGTGCTTTACCGGTTGAGCTCGATAACTGTAATGCTGATTTTGCCGTTGGCTGTGGCTATAAATACTTAAACGGTGGCCCGGGCTCGCCTGCATTTTTATATGTGGCAAAACGTCATCAGGCTAGTGTAAAGCAGCCACTATCAGGCTGGATGGGTCATGCTAAACCGTTTGCTTTTAATGCTGAATATCAGGGCGCTGATAATATAAATCAGTATTTGTGTGGCACACCCAGTGTGATTGCTATGAGTGCGTTAGATGCCGCCCTTGATGTATGGCAAAACGTAGACATTTCTCAAATAAGAGAAAAGTCGATTGCACTTGCCGAGGTATTTATTAAATTGCTACAAACACATTCATGCTTAAGTGATTTGCGTTTATGCTCTACTGAAAATGCCTGTCAAAGAGGTAGCCAATTGGCGTTTTCACATACAGACGCGTTCGCTATATGCCAAGCGTTAATTGAAAAAGGGGTTATTGCTGATTTTCGTGCGCCCAATATATTACGATTTGGTTTTACACCTCTTTATACCTCATTTGAAGATATATGGAATGCGGTCACGATTTTGGCTGAGGTGGTTAAAACCCAGCTATATACTCAGCCACGTTTTAATTTAGCAGGTAAAGTAACGTAACGTCATGATGAGCCATTATTCAATAATGGCTCATCAAATTACTTAAGTTAAAAAAGCATCGTGTTAGCAAAATAACTTGCAGTGCTTTTAGTCTATTGTTGCTCTTTTTTTAGATTAAAGTAATTGAGTTGCACTCTCATCTCGGTAGCTTGTTCTGCCATTTGACGTGCTGCCGCCATTGTTTCTTCTGTAATAGCCGAGTTTGCCTGGGTTAAACCGGTTAAACGTTGTACAACAAGGTTAACCTCTTTAATCGCTTGCTCTTGTGCGGAGGTTGAATGCGCTATATGTATGATATTTTTATTAACATCGCTAACAGCTTGCATTATGTGTTTTAATTTCTTCCCTGAGGTGTCTGCTAATTCCGTCCCAAGCGCTATTTTTTGATTACTATTTACAATAATACTTTTTATTTGCTTTGCCGATTTAGCACTACGCCCCGCTAAATCACCTACTTCATTAGCGACTACTGCAAAGCCTCTTCCATGATCGCCAGCTCTAGCAGCTTCCACGGCGGCATTAAGTGATAGCAAGTTTGTTTGAAAAGCGAGGTTGTCAATAACCGTAAGTATTTCGTTAATGTCTTTACTGGCTTCATTCACGTCATCAATCGCGCTAACGGTTTGTATTGATAGGCGATTTCCTTCTTCAGCAATTTGCTCTGCATTGCTTGCCAATGCCACGGCACTTTTTGATTGTTCAGATACTTTAGTTAGCTCATCTAGCATTTGCTCAGTACTTGAGCTTGCTTCTTCAAGGTTGGCTGCTTGCTCTTCTGTGCGTTTGCTTATTTCAGTATTACTTGAAGCTATTTCACCCGCATTTTGCATAACTTGACTAGCCGACACTTGAATTTCTTGAATGACATTAGTTAATTTATCGATAGTCGCGTTGATGTCGCTTTTAAGGGTATCGAATACGCCTTGATATTGTCCCTCTATATTTTTGGTAAGGTCACCTTTAGCTAAGTTTGATAAAACGCTACTGACTTCATTTATTGCCAATGAAACTAATGAGGTAGACTCATTAACATTATTTTTTAAATCTTCCAACTGGCCTTGTAATGGCTGTTTTAATTGATGAGAAAAATCGCCGTTTGCCATCGCAGCCATTACTTGGTTGAGGTCGTTTATGACACGTTCGAGGTTAGTTACTGAATGGTTTATATCTGTTTTTAAACTATTTAGTTGGCCTGTCATAGCCGATGAAATAGTATGATCAAAACGCCCCTGACTAATTGCTAGCATGACTGATGAAATTTCAGTTAAAGCAGTATCAATAGCAGTGATTGATGTATTGATGTTACTTTTTAACTGCTCAAGTTGACCGCTGGCTTCACCTTTTATCATCTTTTTAAAGTCACCTTGACTAACAAAGGTCATGACTTCACCTATTTCATTCATTACATTATTTAAATTAGCCATACTGGAATTAATATCTTGTTTTAAAATATCAAGCTGGCCAGCTAAGGGGGCCTCTAATTGCGCAGAAAACTGGCCTTGTCGTAATGCACTCATAACGTCACTAATCCCATCTATGGCAATACTTAAACTACTAACTGAGTTATTGACGCTGTCTTTTAGTTGCGCAAGTTTTCCTTTCGCTGGATAGGTGATTTGTTCTTTAAAATTACCTTGTTCTACGTTAGCCATAATATCGACGATACTATTCATTGTGTTATTTATTGAAGAAAGCGACTCGTTAATATTACTTTTTAAGGTGCCTAACTCGCCTGACATTGAGGCATTAATTTGAATATCAAATTGACCATCAGCCATAGCAATCGCAATGGTATTTAATTCGTTTATTGCTCCGTTTAGTGAACTTGCGCAATCGTTGGTTGCTTGTTTTAACGTATCTAATTCCCCTCGACATGGTGCTTCAATACGTTGATCAAATTTACCCGCAGCCATTTGATTCATAACACGGTTTGTTTCACTAATTGATAGCTGTAGTGCATTTAAAAGAGTATTAAATGCTTGAGTGCTGACTCCTATTTCATCATTTGAATAGACAGTTGCTCGTAATGAAAAGTCACCTTGTTGCTCCACTTTTTTCATTGTATCAGCCAGTGCATGTACAGGTTTTGTTAGTGTTCTCGCAAACCAATATGCGGCAATAGTAACAATAAAAATAGTGATAAAAAGAATAACAATGAGTTGTTGGGAAAGTGTTGTTATCGACTCAAAAGCTTCTTGTTCGTCCATTTCTGCTATGAGTGCCCAGCGAACATTAAATACATTTACAGGTGCAAATGCAGATAGCACCATTTCATTGTTATAATCATTTATAACATGTTGTCCTTTTTCATTTCTCAGTGCTTTGATTACAGATAAGGTATTTACTGTGCCTTTATTTGGGTTTCTAAATGAGCTTTCTACAGAATGATTTTTCGGGTCAATATAAGAGTCAGAGCGCATTAACCCCTCAGGACCTACAAGGTAGGTTTCTCCGCTTTCGCCCAACCCGCCACGTTCTTTCATGATTGAATTGACATCTTCAATCGATAATTGGGCGGCTAAAATAGCAATTGTTTTACCATCAACAACAATAGGCTTACCTATAAAGCTGGCAGGGGCGTTATATGAAGGGGAGTACTGTTTATAATCTGCAAATGCAATTGCTTGTGGGTCGTTGCTGTCTTTTAATTGTTGAAACAAGCTCGCTAAATTACTATCAGCGTAGGGGCCTGTTTGCAGCGATGTTGCAAAGTCGACTTCTTTATAAACAGAGTAAACAATATTGCCATTTGCTGGGTCGATAATAAAAATATCGTAGAACTTATTTATATTAGTCATATCGCGTAGATAAGGATGATATTGGCGGTGCGCTTGCTCGTAACTGTCTGATTGCTCTGTGGTGGTTAGTTTTTGTTTTTCACCAATTAGATTTGGGTTATTAGCTAGATAACGAGATTGCAGCTCAATACTTTTTGGATTCATTTGCTCTAATAGAGATGAAGAGACTGTATTTGTTGGGTTTAGCTGTTTAAATTTTGGGGTAAAAGACTCTTCATAAAAGCGATTTAGCGACGCTGATGAATCTGAAGGGGAGATATCATTAAATCCTGCTATAAACTTTGTCGCAATAGTGGCCATTTCTGGATTTGCTTGCAGCGCATTTAGTTTATTTTCAATATTGTTAAAGTAGCGCTTAACAGCGCTTTGTTTTACTTCACTCACCGCATCTAAACGGGAATAAACCTGTTCAGTCATCGAGTTTGACGCTGTATTGATAGTGACCGTGATAATTATTGCTATTGGCACTAGAGCAACAATTAAAAAGGCGGAAATAAGTTTTTTTGTTAAATTTAAAGAATTAAAAAAGTGATTAATTGTGAGCATTACTATGTCCCTGTAATAAGGTTTGTACCTCAAATGAGCATAGAACACAATTTGTGAAGATCTAGTTAATAATTAAAGTAATGAGTTTTTATTATAAAATAGCCGAGATTGATACAGAGCGCTTTTAATTTTAATGTAATTTCAGCATGCTTTTTTAGCGGTTTAAAGCAAAAAAACGTAGAAGCATTTAAGTGCTCCTACGTTTATTAATTAATAGTCGTTCTAACGTTGAAGTTGAAAAAGCAAACGATGTTAGAGTGCGACTAAACTGCGCTCTAACATAGTTTGAATTTGCTTTACTATTTTAGCTTCAGTTTCGGGTTCAAACTGAGCAATTCGTGGGGTGTGAATATGTCCTGTCGGAATATCTGAATTTAGCTGATTTCGCAGGCGAATACTGCGATACGAAATTTCGTTAGACAAATAACCACCGCCACCGCCTCGCACTGCAATAGCGTCTTTTAATTCATCGAAACTATTAGGCTCAAAGTCTTTTTTTAGGGTAATAACATGATGGTTATCATTAATAGGAAAAGGGCCTTTTGCGCTTAACATAGCGCTAACGGGTAAGCTAAATTCTACAAACTCAGTACCTGGTAATGGGCGGTCGTTCAAGCTTGGAATGAGCGGCGCTGTTTTGGTACCTCCATACACTACATTGGCGTTGTCGGGCGCTGTTACACTGCGGCGCTTGCCTGGAAAGCGCTCAAGGTCAAAGTCTTTACTACCCATGCTAACGGTAACCACCATATCAACATTATTAAGTGCGTAATAAGGGGCAAGTAAGGATTCTATAATACCGTGATCAAAGTCTTCATAACGCACAGGCACCATCACTGTGTTTATTTCAGCACTAATACCTTTATAGTTAATGACTTGGCCATCAAGAAGCAGTGCTGCAACACCCGATGGGTTGCTTTGGTTTATATTTCTATCAAGTAAAAACGGGTCAAATCCAGTCAATAATATTTTTTTAGAGGTGTTTTGTGAGTAGCTAAGATCGGTGCGACCCCGGCTGCCATTCTCTAAAAGTGTTAATAACACTGTTTGCTGCGCGGCGCTCAGCGAAAATGCAGGCTTTGTGGTGCGAATAATTTTGCTTGATTGTAAGCGAGCCCAGTAAAGTGCGCGATCATCTAAGTTTTGCGTTGTAGCGATGCGTTTTTTTGCACTAAACCATAATCGTTTTGAGTAGTCATTAACGGTATCTACGGCTTGTGCATAGCTTGAGAGTGACTTGAATTGCTGCTCAAATTGATTAACTTCGCTGGCAAAAGCGCTTAGCACGCTAGGCATCGCTTGGCTGGCTTTTTCAATTCGCAATTCTTCTGGAGTTAGCGGTGTGTTTAAATTAGCTAACGCATTAGAAGAAGAAAAAATTAAGCTTGCAGCAATCAGTGTTTTTATCATGATGGTCCTAAACTGAGTCGTATTTGTTGTCTACTATCCTATGCCTAATAAGTGTGTGCAAATAAAATCGTTGGTTGGTTTTATGTTGCAAGAAGTATAAAACCGGCGTTAAATCAAAAACTACGGGTATTTTATTAAAAAGAGTCGAAACTCTGTGGTGGGTTTAGCTACAATGGTGGCTGTGTATTTTTTAGTTTTTTAATTTTAGGCAACTATGCAACTTATTCAAATAGATAAAGCTCGTTATCGTAAACATTTAAACCGCGTTATAGTCGGTTGTGCCGCAAGCTTAGCGATTGGTAGTTTAGCTATTTCACAAACGCTTATTGCATTATTCCCCGATGAAAGTGGTAGTCATTTTCATTGGAACTTATTAGGCGTTATTGTTACTAGTATTGGTATTGGCTGGTTGTTAAATAAATACCGTACACATCCTTTTATGACCGAGGTGGTGTATGTATGGGAGCTTAAACAAGCGCTTAATAAAATTACCCGCAAGATGGCAAAGCTTAAAGCGGCGGGACGTGAAGGTAATCCTGATGCGCTATTAGCCATTCACTATAGTTATGCAGGTTCACGCTTGTTATGGCAGCTTGACGATAACACCATCACCATGGATGATTTAGCGATTAAACAAGCCGAGTTAGATAGCGTTGCGGCTAAATATAATTTAACCCTTAATGCCGATGACTACGATGACGCAATTTTAAAGCAGTTTTAATTTATAGGAATCACAATGAGCATAATTCTCTATGGTGTCCCGCTTTCTCCCTATGTACGTAAAGTGCGTGTATGTTTAGCGCATAAACAACTAGACTATAAACTCGAAATAGTCTCGCCGTTTAATCAACCTGATTGGTTTTTAGAACTCAACCCACTAGGGCGAATTCCGGCGCTAAAAGACGACGAGTTAAGTTTGGCGGATTCTAGCGTTATTTGCCAATATCTTGATGAAAAATACCCTAATTCAGCGTCCTTACTCGGTGATACTATAGAGCAACGTGCAGCCGTTCGCTGGTTAGAAAAATACGCAGATTACGAGCTGGCTCCTTTTGCAACATTTACGGTGTTTCAGCAACGTATTATTGCTCCCACAATGCAAAAGCCAACCGATGAAGCCTTAGTGCAAAGTGCATTAAATGAAAAACTACCGCCTTTATTTGATTATTTAGAAGGTTATTTAGGGGATAACGAGTTTTTTGTTGGCGAGAGCTTAACCCTTGCCGACATTGCTGTGAGCTGCCAGTTAATGAATATGGAGCATGGTGGTGAGCAACTTGATGAGTCGCGCTGGCCTAATCTTGCAGCATTGCATAGCCGTGTAAAACAGGGGACTGCCATGCACACAATGCTTGAAGGCGAGCAAAAAATATTAGCCTCGCTTAAGTAGCTTTTTAATGTTGGTGACTGGAATGTCGCTTATTTTACAAAATCTTAAACAATAAAGGAGCTATCATTGAAAAAAGTACTGATTGTTTGTTTGGGTAATATTTGTCGCTCACCGACGGCTGAGGCGGTATTAAAAGCTCGCGCTAAAGAGTTAGGCATTGATTTGCTAGTGGACTCGGCTGGGACTATTGGTCATCATGAAGGTAATCCGCCAGATAAACGCTCTATGCAAGCTGGCGAGAAACGTGGTTATAGTTTTAAAGGTATTTTTTCACGCAAGGTGCGCAGTAGTGATTTTAGCGAGTTTGATTTAATTTTAGCAGCCGATAAACAAAACCTGACGGATCTAACCGCTCGCTGCCCCGAGCATTTGCAATATAAGTTGGCGTTATTTTTAGAGTATGGCGAGCAAACACAAAGCGCAATTCCCGATCCTTACTATGGCGGTGATGATGGCTTTGAAAAGGTACTTGATTTAATAGAGGCCGCCAGCGATAACATTTTAGCTAAGTTAAAGTAGAATAAACTAAAAAGGCGCTCAACGCGCCTTTGGTATGTTATTAACGGTTTACTTTAAAATCGAGCTGTACTTTGGAAGTTGCTGCAACCGCTTTTCCATGTTCAAACTTAGGTGCATAACGCCATTGCGCTAATGCTTCTACTGCCGATTTTTCAAAGGCCACGCCACCTTCAGAACTAATTACTTGCGGATTTTTTACAAAGCCAGACTCATCTACTTCAAACTCCATAACTACACTGCCATCTTTACTAAATCGCGCCTTGTTTTTAGGGTATTTAGGGTTAACGCGGTATAGCGGCGTTTGTTCTTGGCTTTCTTTCCACGGCACCATTTTAGCAATCGCGATGCAGTGTTTGGTGGCTTCATCACTTTTGCCTTGTTTTTCATACAAGCCAATTAACCTTGAGTGTGCGGTAAGCTCGGCGTTGTGATCGTAACTTAAGCTTTCATCAAACACATTTACTACACGGTTAAGTCGTTCTATTGCTTGATCGTATCTTTTTCGACCTTCCGCAAATGACGCCATTAAAAAATCAGCTTTTATTTGTTCAACTGAGTTTTTAGGTAAGTTAGCCAGATAATACTCATCGGCTTCTTCTAGGTAGTTTTTGGCTTCTCGGTATTTTTCATAGCTGAATTTATTAGCTAGTATGGTTGCCGCTTCTAGTTTCATATCAGCCACAAACTTAGGGTTGTTTTGTGTGTTTGCGATTGCTATCACTTGCTCTAAATAATAATCCGCTTTTTGAGCAGAAGGGGCAAAACTAGCCATACCGACTAAAGCATCAATGGTTTCAGGCGATTGCTTACCATGGTTATTAACTAAAATAGTATAGGCTTGTTGATAGAGCGAAAAACGCTTTTCAATCCACTGTTTACCGTATCGATTAATTGATTTTGCATAGTTAATCGCTAAGTTTGCGGTGTTATCAGCATTTTCACCGTAAACAGTTTTACCTGATGTGTAAGCCTGCTCCGCGGCTTGTTGCACATTTTCTTTGGTTTTAATCGCATTTAAATAATTTTGATACGCGTCGTTGAAAACGGTTTGAGCGTTATTTGCTTGCTCGGCAAATGACGTGGTGCTTAATAAAGATAAACTTAAGCCCATCAGTAATGCAAGTTTGTTTAGTTTCATAATGATCCCTATTATTTGTCGATAACAAATTAGCAAATCCTTATGTATATGTCATCACTTTAGGTAAATCAAGGTAAACGCTCGCTAGTAATATATTTGCGGTTAAAGATTGAAAATAGTCGCTACCGTCGCCATATATTTGCCATAAACAGTCTTGTACTACGGTGTATTTAACCTATTTTGTGATATTATCACTTTATCGTGTCGTAGTTTTTTAATATTTGGATTGGTCGTGGCGCAAGTAAGAGCAAGAGTCCAGCTTAATGTTGGCAAAAATAGTGATATTCCTGCAGAAATTATTTCCTTTAGTGGCTTAAAAGATGGCCAAGAGCATGTTGCGTTAGTGTTTAAAAACGCCGATACCGAGCAAAATGTTCCGCTTATTCGTATGCACTCTGAATGCTTAACCGGTGATGTGTTTCACTCGTCACGTTGTGATTGCGGTGAGCAGTTAAATGAGTGTATTGAAATGATGCACGAACAAGGCGGTATTTTACTTTATTTACGCCAAGAAGGGCGTGGTATTGGTTTATACAATAAAATTGATGCGTATGTACTGCAGTCACAAGGTATGAACACTTACGAGGCCAACAATCATTTGGGCTTTGCTGATGATTTACGTGATTTTTCGGATGCTGTATTAATGCTCAATGCGCTCAATTTAAAGCATGTAAAATTAATGACTAACAATCCTAAAAAGCTTAACGCATTAAAAGATGCTGGCATAGAGGTGGACTCTGTTGTGGGCACTCATGCACACATTAAAGCTGGGCTTTCAGGTAACAAGGCGTATTTAGAGACTAAAATTAAGCATGGCTCTCATATGCTAGATATTAAGAAAATTAAAAAACCCTAATATTAACGGCATTTATCGCCGCCACCTCTGTAATACCAACCAACGCCGAGTTATACTCGGCGTGTTTTGTTTTAATTAAGAGCAAGTATGTCTACACAATTACGAATTTTTAAAGCGGATGCGGCATTAAAATGGTTTAAAGCGGGTTGGCTAATTTTTAAAACTCAGCCATTAACCTTTATCTTTATGCACTTGTTTATTGGCATTGTTGGCTTGTTGTCTTTATTTTTGCCGTTATTACAAATAGTCGCAGCATTGGCTACACCATTTTTAACCGCTGGTTTTTATCAAGCCGTGCTTACCAAGCAGCAAGGCGGAAAAATTATGTTAGCCGACATTTTGAAGCCCTTTTCAGCAAAAGGAAATCGGTTAGGCTTATTTCGCTTAGCGCTTTATCAAATGGGTGCCGGTATTTTAATTGCGCTGCTCGCCAATGGTTTATTTGCCGATGCGATGGCGGTTATGACGCAGCCTGACTTAGATCCTAATACAGCAATTAGCCAAATGCTTGAGAGTATTTCGTTTGCCAATGTGGCACTGTTTTTAATTGCGCTGTCGATATACTTTACTTCGTTTGCCTATGCGGTACCGCTGGTTTACTTTAATAAAGAACAACGTATTTTAAATGCCTTAAAAAGTTCGTTTATGGTGTTTTATTATAATATTTTACCACTGAGTGTTTATGGTATTATTTGCGCATTATTAATTGTGGTGTCGATGTTCTTATCGTTACTACCGCTGTTGATTTTAATGCCAATTTGCTACATTAGTTTCTTTGTTTCTTATCAGGCTATTTTTATGCCCGTTGTGCCACCAAGTGATGACAGTAACATTAAGCCTTTAAGTAACGAGCAAAGCGGGCGCTTTGACGCTTAATGGATGATACGTTAAAACAAAAGTTAAAAAACTATGTGCTTTGGTTACTAGGAAGGCAAGAATATTCGCGCCGAGAGTTAACCCAAAAGTTACAGCAAAGAGAAGCAACCGACGAGTTCATAGAGAACCTGCTAGATTGGTGCGAAAAGCACAATTTTATTAACGAGCAGCGTTACTGTGAAGGGTTTGTAAGAAAGCACATATTTAAATGCCATGGCTTAAAGCGAATTCAAAGTGAGGCCATGGGTAAAGGGATTGATAGAGCACTGCTTGAAACAGTGGTTGAAGAGCTGGAAATAGATTGGTTTGAGCTCGCGCAGGAAGCGTACAACAAAAAATATTCAACGACACCGGCAAACCTCGAGTACAAAGAAAAAGCTAAGCGCGTGCGCTACTTAATGTATCGAGGATTTAGCTATGATCAAATAAATTTTGCAATGCAAGCACAGTAAATACAGGTGAGACTTTCACATGCAGCACATGACTACCGCACAAATTAGGCAACAGTTTTTAGACTTTTTTGCCAGCAAGCAACACCAAGTTGTTCCTTCTAGTTCGCTTATACCGGGTAACGATGCCACGTTGTTATTTAATAATGCCGGTATGGTGCAATTTAAAGATGTATTTTTAGGCGCTGAAAGCCGCCCTTACACACGCGCAACCAGTTCGCAGCGTTGTGTGCGCGCTGGTGGTAAACATAACGATTTAGAAAACGTAGGTTACACAGCACGTCATCATACCTTTTTTGAAATGCTAGGTAATTTCAGCTTTGGTGATTACTTTAAGCAAGATGCAATTAAATTTGCGTGGGAGTTTTTAACTGAGGTTGTAAAACTACCAAAAGAAAAGCTGTTAGTAACTATTTACCATGATGACGAAGAAGCCTTTGGCTACTGGGCTAACGATATAGGCTTACCTGAAGATCGTATTATTCGTATTGCAACTAGCGATAACTTTTGGTCTATGGGTGATACGGGTCCTTGTGGTCCATGTTCTGAAATATTTTATGATCACGGCGAGCATATTTGGGGCGGTCCTCCGGGCACACCTGAAGAAGATGGTGACCGTTTCATTGAAATTTGGAACTTAGTATTTATGCAATACAACCGTCAAAGCGACGGGACTATGGAGCCACTTCCTAAGCAATCTGTTGATACAGGTATGGGCCTTGAGCGTATTTCAGCTATTTTACAAGGTGTGCATTCAAACTACGAAATCGACTTATTCCAAGGCTTAATTGCGGCCGCTGCAAGCGTTACCAATGCACAAGATATGGATGATAAATCACTTCGCGTGGTAGCCGATCATATTCGTTCGTGTGCATTTTTAATTTCAGATGGGGTTATGCCATCAAATGAAGGCCGTGGTTATGTATTGCGTCGTATTATTCGTCGTGCAGTACGTCACGGTAATAAGTTAGGTGCTAAAGGCGCGTTTTTCTATAAATTGGTTGCTGCACTTATTGAGCAAATGGGTCAAGCGTACCCAGAGCTTGCTAAGCAACAAGAAATTATTGAAAAAGTACTACGTATTGAAGAAGAGCAGTTTGGTAAAACGCTTGAGCGTGGTTTAGCTATTTTAGAAGAAAGCTTAAGTGATTTAACCGGGGATGTGATCCCGGGTGACTTAGTATTTAAGCTTTACGATACCTATGGTTTCCCTGCTGATTTAACAGCCGATGTTGCGCGTGAGCGCCAGATGACGATTGACCATCAAGGTTTTGAAGCATGCATGGCAGTACAACGTAAAACTGCACAACAAGCGGGTAAGTTTGGGGCTGATTACAATGACCAATTAAAATCAGACAAGCACACTGACTTTAAAGGCTACGATAGCACTCATTACAGCGGCACAGTGGTAGAAATTTTTGCCGGTGGCGAAGCTGTATCATTACTTGAAGATGGTCAACAAGGTATTATTGTTTTAGACCGTACTCCGTTTTACGCTGAATCAGGCGGCCAAATTGGTGATAGCGGAACAATCACAGTAGCCGGCGGTGAGTTTGTGGTGACTAATACCACTAAACTGGGTAATGCTTTTGCTCACCATGGAACAGTTCAAGGGCGTATTGGCGTTAACGATAAAGTGGATGCGACTATTGACGATGCGCGCCGTGACAGTATTAAGAAAAACCACACCGCTACGCATATTTTGCATGAAGCACTGCGTCAGCTTTTAGGTGAGCACGTATCGCAAAAAGGCTCACTTGTGCAGCCAGATCGTCTGCGTTTTGACTTCTCACATTTTGAAGCGGTGACCAAACAAGAACTGCGCGAAATTGAACGCGTAGTGAATGACGAAATTCGTCGTAACTTTGCTCTTAACACTGAGCTAATGGCAATTGATGATGCTAAAGCCAAAGGTGCAATGGCACTGTTTGGCGAAAAGTACGATGACGAAGTACGCGTTGTGACTATTGGTGATTACTCAATCGAGCTTTGTGGTGGTACACACGTAGAGCGTGCGGGTGACATTGGTTTATTCAAAATTGTATCTGAAAGCGGTATTGCTGCTGGTGTTCGTCGAATTGAAGCGGTAACAGGTGCAGAGGCAATTGCTTATGTAAGCGAGCAAGAGCAACAATTAGCTGATGTTGCAGCGCTTGTAAAAGGTGACAATGCGTCAGTGCTTGAAAAAGTAACTGCCTTACTTGAAAAGTCGAAAGGGCTTGAAAAACAAGTTGCCCAGCTTAACGATAAACTAGCCAGTGCGGCAGGTGCATCGTTACTTGATTCAGTGGTTGAAATTAACGGGGTTAAATTGTTAGTGGCCAACGTTGAGGGCACAGAATCAAAAGCGCTTCGCGGTATGGTTGACGACCTTAAAAATAAAATTGGCTCAGGTGTTATTGCATTGGGTGTTGCCAGCGGCGACAAAGTAAGCCTAATTGCGGGTGTAACTAAAGACTTAACTGGCAAAGTAAAAGCGGGTGAGTTAGTTAATCACATGGCAGGCCAAGTCGGTGGTAAAGGCGGCGGTCGTCCAGATATGGCGCAAGCGGGTGGTTCTGAGCCACAAAATTTAACTGCAGCACTTGATAGCGTAACAGCTTGGTTAACTGAGCGTACTTAAGCTTAAGTGGCACTTATAGTTCAAAAATTTGGCGGCACTTCGGTAGGCTCAATAGAGCGTATTGAAGCGGTCGCCGACCTTGTTGTTAAAACCAAGCAACAAGGCCACCAAGTGGTGGTGGTGCTTTCGGCAATGTCGGGAGAAACCAATCGCTTAATTAATCTTGCCAAACAAATCGACTCTCGCCCGAGTAGTCGTGAACTCGATGTATTACTCAGTACCGGTGAACAAGTCTCTATTGCTTTATTAGCGATGGCCATTATTAAACGCGGCCATTCAGCGGTAAGCTTACTAGCCGATCAAGTGAATATATTAACCGATAACATGTTCGGTAAAGCCCGTGTAGAAGAAGTTGCGGCAACGCGTTTAAAACATGAACTTGAACATAACCGTATTGCTATTATTGCCGGCTTTCAGGGGCGCGATATTGAGGGCAACGTGACCACGCTTGGCCGTGGTGGCACCGATACCTCAGCGGTTGAAATTGCTGGTGCAATAAAAGCCGATGAGTGTCAGATCTATACCGATGTTGATGGCGTATATACTACAGACCCGCGTGTGGAACCTAACGCACGACGTTTAAGTCATGTCACCTTTGCTGAAATGCTTGAGCTGGCAAGTTTAGGCGCTAAAGTGTTACATATTCGCTCTGTAGAATCTGCTGGTAAACACAATGTTCCTCTGCGGGTGTTATCTAGCTTTAAACCCGATGAAGGCACGTTAATTAGTTTTGAGGAGAGCGACGTGACAAGCAATGTCGTATCGGGTATTGCATTTAATCGAGATGAGTGCTTAATTAAGGTGCATGGAATGCCGCAAGGCACCAAACATCTTGCAAAAGTTTTGAAACTTTTTGCTGATAATGGCATCGAAATAGATATGATTAATCAAATTAATCATAAAGTTGAAAAAGTCGACTATGCTTTTACTGTGCATTTAAATGATTACTTAAACGCACTTGATTTGTTAACGGCTGAGCAACAGCAATTTGACGCACAGGCAATTGACGGATTGACCAATGTGGCGAAAGTGTCAGCGGTGGGTATGGGGATGAAATCTCATTCCGGGGTAGCGAGTTTATTTTTTGATTCGCTAGCACAAGAAAACATTGATGTGATGTTTGTTGCCACCTCAGAGATCAAAATTTCAGTTTTAATAGATGAAAAATACCTAGAGCTGGCTGTTCGTGCATTACATAAGACATTTTTAACAGAAAATGAATAGATTGAGAGTTTTTACTTACTTTTTAGTCTAATTTTAATTAAAATGTTTGTGCGGAATCTTATAATTTTATTGGAACATGGGAGCAAGAGAATGCTAATACTAACTCGTAGAGTAGGCGAGACCCTTATGATTGGTGACGAAGTAACCGTTACTGTTCTAGGTGTTAAAGGAAATCAAGTTCGTATCGGTGTTAACGCACCTAAAGACGTATCAGTTCATCGTGAAGAAATTTACATGCGCATACAAGCTGAAAAGTCTAACCCTAATCCGGGCAATGCTTAATCAACATAGTATAAAAGGTGCTAGTTAATATAACTATGACATTTGTAAAAGCCACTCATTGAGTGGCTTTTTTGTTTATAAAATCAATCGTTTCTTCGTCGAGTATTGCCTTAGAAATGTATTGCATACCGCTTTTACTTTTTAACAATAGTCCACAATCTGTAGTAATAATTTCGTTAATGTCGTGCCAAGCTAACTGGTAATTTTTGTAATGATTGGTTGATTTTATTCCGTCTTCGTCGAAGGTGAGAGTGACTTCAGAACCAGACGCTCTGCTTAGCATTTGCCTGGTAACCCACCATGGGCGGCGATAGTAAAAGGCGATGCATTCGAGTAGGGCTAGCATCAGCAAAAATGTACCTAGGTAATGATCTCCTAAACCATAAATACCAAATAATCCCAATACAACAAGCAGTGCTAATAAAAAATATTTAGGTTGCGCGCGTTTACTATAAGGCAGCGATTGGTCGAAGCATTCATAAAAGTAAGGTTTATCGAGTTTATAGGTTGTCGTAAATACCATGCATCTATACTTAAAAGCTATTTTTTATCATTTTAGCAAGCTATGTGGCAAATGCGCAGCTTAAAAAGAATTAATAGTTCAGAGTTTATAATTAATGGGTAGCAACTTGGCGACTAATACTAAACACAAAAAAAAGCGACCAAATGGTCGCTTTTTAAAAAGGGGCTGAATTAGCAATTTGTTTCTTCAGCGTTGACACCTTCTTTTACTTCTTCACAGGCATCTTCTACTTTATTTTGAACATCTGTCACGGCTTCGTCGATGCGTTCACCGGCTTCTTCTGCATGATTGTCTTCACAACCCATAATAAATGCACTTGCGAATAGGCCAATAGCTGCTGCTTTAAGTGTTGATGATTTCATAATGTAATTCCTTGTATATAAATTTAAAAAAGTTCGTTGTTTCTTATCTACCTGGGGCTTTTACCACGTAAAGCGCCAGAGACAAGTGAAATAACCAGTAAAACTAAAAAGATAAAAAATATGATCTTAGCAATTCCTGCTGCGGCTCCTGCAATACCACCAAATCCTAAAACGGCTGCGATTAGTGCGATCACCAAAAATGTAATTGTCCAGCGTAACATTGTCATCTCCTTGATTTATCTAAGTGTTAAAGTGTTGTTTTTATATAAGCGAGTAATGTGCCAGTATTTTATTTTGTTTTAAATCAATAGTTTGATTTGTTTTTTTGAGTTTGGCTTTATATTAGGTTGGTAATTTTTACGGTTTTATCTGTAACTTATTCACAGTGGTGTCTGATGAGATAATAAATAGTTTTTACAGTCGTTATTTTGGTAAGACCAATTAACATTTTCTTTGGCGGTTTTTAGTGGATTAGCTCATTAGGTATATTTTTATGTGTTTTTACAGAATATTAGGGTTTTTATATATTCTTTGTTTATAACGAACATTTTTACCATCTATATATATAGGTTAAATAAGCTATTTTAGGTGGTGTTAACCTTATTGGTGATATGTTACTTTTAGATTAATTGGTTTTACCAATTTACAATATGTAGACAAAAGAATAGTTTTTGTTACTATTGGTGAATATTTATTTAAATAAACTGACTTTTTATGTATTCAGTTTTGAACAGGGGAGAATTATGGATATAGGGGCTTTGCTCACAACTGCAGGCAATTTAATGCTAACCGGTATGGTGGGTGTGTTTGTATTTCTTTCTTTATTGATTGGTGCAGTGACAGTTATGTCTAAGCTGGCTAGCAAATTTTCTCAGCCAGAACTTGAAGTATCACAGAGAACACCATCTTTTAAATCTCAAGGTGTGCCAAATGAGCACATCGCTGCAATTAGTGCTGCCATTGCTCAGTACAAAACAAATAATAATTAGAGGAGCATACCAATGGCTAAATTAAAAATAACAGAACTCGTACTTCGAGACGCACATCAGTCGCTTTTAGCTACCCGCATGCGATTAGACGACATGTTACCTATTGCAAAAAAAATTGATGACGCAGGTTATTGGTCTATAGAGTCTTGGGGTGGGGCTACCTTTGACTCATGTATTCGTTATTTAGGCGAAGATCCGTGGGAACGTATTCGTGCGCTTAAAAAGGCGATGCCAAATACACCCCAGCAAATGTTACTTCGCGGTCAAAACTTATTGGGGTATCGCCATTATGCTGATGACGTTGTTGAAAAGTTTGTTGAGCGCGCACACAAAAATGGCGTAGACGTATTTCGTATTTTTGATGCCATGAATGATGTACGTAACTTAGAAACTGCCATAAAAGCGGCGGTTAAAGTAGGTGCGCATGCCCAAGGTACGATTTCTTACACGGTAAGCCCAGTACACACATTGGATATGTGGCTAACACTTGCTAAGCAGCTTGAAGAATTAGGTTGTCATTCAATTTGTATTAAAGATATGGCGGGATTGCTTAAGCCTTACGATGCAGAAAAACTGATTAAAGGCTTAAAAGAAACGGTTTCAATTCCTATTGCCATGCAATGTCATGCAACAACGGGTTTAAGTACCGCAACGTATCAAAAAGCGATTGATGCCGGTATTGATATGCTCGATACGGCTGTATCGTCTATGAGTATGACTTATGGTCATTCAGCAACTGAAACAATTGCTGCAATCGTGGAAGGTACTGAGCGTGATACTGGGCTTGATTTAAACCACCTTGAAGAAATTGCAGCTTACTTTAGAGACGTACGTAAAAAGTACGCTGCGTTTGAAGGCAGTTTAAAAGGTGTTGATGGCCGAATTTTATTAGCCCAAGTGCCAGGTGGTATGTTAACTAACATGGAAAATCAGCTTAAAGAGCAAGGCGCTGCTGATAAACTAAACGAAGTATTACTTGAAATTCCACGGGTGCGTGAGGATTTGGGCTTTATTCCATTAGTTACACCGACCTCGCAAATTGTTGGTACTCAGGCAGTACTTAATGTACTTACTGGCGAGCGCTATAAAACCATCACCAAAGAAACCGCTGGCGTATTAAAAGGTGAGTATGGTTCAACACCAGCTCCTATGAATAAAGAGTTACAAGAGCGTGTACTTGATGGCAGCGAAGCAATTACCTGTCGCCCTGCAGATGTGATCAAACCTGAACTTGAAACGCTTGAGGCTGAATTAAGTAAACTTGCGCAAGAGCAAGGCTTAACGCTTGCTGATGAGCAAATTGATGATGTGCTCACGTATGCCTTATTCCCACAAATTGGTTTGAAGTTTATTAAAAACCGCAATAACCCTGACGCATTTGAACCTGTTCCTAGCGCTGATGATAGCTCCAATAAAGCACCTGAAAAATCAGCGGCAAACAATAAAGGCGTTAAGGCTGAGCAATACAGCGTTAAAGTAGATGGCAAAGTATACGATGTCGTAGTTGCTCAAGGCGGTGAGCTTAAAGAGGTGACGCTAAAAGACTCTGAGCATATTCCACAGTCGGCATCAGTTGCCTCAGGTGAAACTCTTAATGCGCCACTTGCCGGTAATATCTTTAAAATTAAAGTAAAGCCAGGTCAGGTAGTAAATGAAGGTGATGTGGTGATTATTATGGAAGCCATGAAAATGGAAACCGAAGTACGCGCCATGCATACCGGTACAATTGCAGACGTGCTTGTCTCTGAAGGTGATTCAGTGTCAACCGGCGATGCAATGATTGCATTAGCTTAAGGAGTAATTAGAGGATGGATGGTATTTTAAACCTCTGGCATGCCACAGGCATTGCTAACTTTACATTTCCTGGGCTGATCATGATTGCCGTTGGTTGTTTGTTATTATTTTTAGCTATAGTTAAAAACTTTGAGCCGCTACTATTGCTGCCCATTGGTTTTGGGGCTATTTTAACTAATATTCCTGTGGCAGGTTTATCTGACCCTGGTGGCTTACTTTATTATGTTTACTATGTAGGTATTGATACCGGAATTTTTCCGTTATTAATATTTATGGGAGTGGGCGCGCTCACTGACTTTAGTGCCTTAATTGCCAACCCGCGTATGTTGTTATTAGGTGCTGCGGCGCAGTTTGGTATTTTTGCTACCTTATTTGGGGCTATTTTACTTAACTTTATTCCAGGGTTTGAGTTTAGTTTACAAGATGCGTCAGCAATTGCCATTATTGGTGGCGCTGATGGGCCAACCGCTATCTTTCTAGCGTCAAAGCTGGCGCCTGATTTATTAGGCGCTATAGCCGTAGCAGCGTACTCATACATGGCGTTGGTTCCTATTATTCAGCCGCCTATCATGCGTGCGTTTACAACGCCTGAAGAACGTAAAATTCAAATGCCAGAACTGCGTAAAGTATCAAAAAAGGAAAAAATTATTTTTCCGCTGATGGTACTTACTTTAACTGCGCTCTTTTTACCAGCCGCCATTCCACTGGTTGGTATGTTTTGTTTGGGTAACTTAATGCGTGAGTCGGGTGTGGTCGATAGGCTAAGTAACAGTGCTCAAAACGAAATTATTAATATAACCACCATATTTCTAGGACTAGCGGTAGGCTCTAAGCTTGCTGCCGAGCAGTTCTTAACAGTGGAAACCATTGGTATTTTAGTGCTGGGCGCAATGGCGTTTGCTATTGGTACGGCCTCAGGTGTATTTATGGCAAAAGGCTTAAATAAAATATCAAAAACCCCAATTAATCCATTAATTGGTGCAGCGGGTGTATCGGCTGTTCCTATGGCGGCTCGTGTAGTTAATAAAGTCGGTCTTGAAAATAACCCGCACAACTTTTTACTGATGCATGCCATGGGGCCTAATGTAGCTGGCGTACTGGGAAGTGCTGTTGCTGCAGGTATTTTATTAGCACTTGTTGGCTAGTAATATTTAATCCAACCATTAGCGCAGTTTACTGCGCTTTTTTTTGCCTAAAATTTAATGTTTTAGATTAAGCGGTTTCTTGTATAGGGTTTTTTGTTTAAAGTAATCACTCTTCATTTTTTTAAAAGGGCTGTCAAATGTTACACACTCCGCTGGCAAAATATTTACCCAAGGTTAGTAAGCTTGTATTTGGTTGTATGGGTTTAGGAGGTGCTTGGAATAAAGACGCCATCAACAGTGGGCACTTAAAGCAAGCTCATTCATGCATAGACGCAGCATTTGAAAGCGGGATTAACTTTTTTGATCACGCTGATATTTATACCTTAGGCAAAGCTGAGCACGTTTTTGGTAAAGCGTTGGCTGAGCGTCCTGAGCTTAGAGAACAAATGTATATTCAGTCTAAGTGTGGTATTCGCTTTGCTGATGAGAAAAACCCGCAGCGTTATGATTTTTCTGCTGATTGGATTGAGCGTTCTGTTGAGGGCTCACTTAAACGATTAAATACCGACTACTTAGATGTGCTTATGTTACATCGCCCCGATCCATTAATGGAGGTGGAGGAAGTTGCGCAAATATTTAGCTGTTTAAAAGAAAGTGGCAAAGTGCGTCATTTTGCAGTTTCTAATATGTCTCAACATCAAATAAGGTTTTTGCAGCGCGCTTTAGATATGCCAATTGTGGCAAATCAAATAGAGGCCAGTTTACAAAAACATCAGTGGGTTGATGAGGGCATTTATGTAGGTAATGCCGATGGTAAAGATATTAACTTTACCCCAGGGTGTGTTGAGTATTGTCGTGAGCATGACATTCAAATTCAGAGTTGGGGCAGTTTGTGCCAAGGTTTATACTCAGGCGGTGACCTATCAAAAGCGTCACAAGCGGATGTAAACACGAGTATTTTAGTTAGTAAGCTTGCCGTTTTATATGGCACAAGTGCAGAAGCTATTGTATTGGCATGGCTACTTCGCCATCCTGCATCGATTCAGCCAATTATAGGCACAACTAATGTAGATCGTATTAAAGCATCGAGTGATGCAATTAATATTAATTTAAGTCGAGAGCATTGGTATGAGTTATATATTAGCGCGAAAGGCTGCGCTTTGCCGTAAGTTAATACCCGTTTCAATATTATTTGAACGAATTGGTATAATACAAAGGTGTTGATATGAATATATTTGTTATTTTAATTAGCTTAGTGATTGCTTTGGTGATCATTATTCCTTTGCTAGAAAGGTACCAAAGTAAAATGGGGCTAGAGGGTGCTACCAAATACAGCAAGTATATTTGGCCATTAGTCATGATATCTTTGGTTGTGCAGCTAATTTATGTACTTGTAAATTAAGTTTGAAACTTAAATATCACACACAAAAAAGCCTTTGCGGGTAACCCCAACAAAGGCTTTTTTATTTAATCAGTGAAGTGGTTATCTAAGTGCTAGTTGTAGCTCACGATTACGCTCTAGTTGTGCGATAAAGTTATCAGCAATAGGCTTAAATTTAGCAAGCTCTGAACGAGGTAATGGTTCAGACTTAGGTAGTTTTACGGTTTTAGGGTTACGGTGAACGCCGTTAACCAAAAACTCATAATGTAAATGCGCACCGGTTACACGACCAGTTGAGCCAACAGTACCTATTTTTTCTCCCTGTTTTACCTTTTGCCCTGTTCTGACTAGGCGCTTGTTAAGGTGTAAGTACTTAGTAACATATTGAGTACCATGGCTAATAAATACGTAATTACCATTATATTTGCTATAGCCTGCTTTAATTACTTTACCATTACCCGATGATACAACTGGCGTACCGGTACGCGCAGCGTAATCAATACCTCGGTGTGCTTTCACTTGCCCTGTAACTGGGTGTAGGCGGCGAGGGTTAAAGCTTGAACTAATATATTTGAAATTAACAGGCGCACGCAAAAAGGCTTTTTTCATACTACGGCCTTCAGGGGTGTAAAAGTTACCGTCTGTGTGACGAATAGCGGTGTAACGCTCACCTTGGTTTATAAATTCAGCGGCAATAATTTTACCGGTGCCAATAAACTCACCGTCAACAAAATGAGACTCATAAATTAAGCCAAATTCATCACCCTTGCGAATGTCGTTAGCAAAATCGACGTCCCAACCAAATATATCGGCAAAGTTCATGATTTGGCGTTCACTTAAACCTGCTGCAATTGCAGAGGTCCAAAAGCTACTTGAAATTTCCCCACCGGCTGTTTTGCTCAGTGTTTCTATTTCTTTGCTGTCAATTGAGGTGTCGTATTGGCCTTCGTCATTAAGTGTGACGAATAGCGTATCCGTTTTAGAAATAACGTAGCGTAATTGAGCTAATGAACCGTCTTCGGCGGTAGCAAAGCTTAACGTTTCACCTGGGTGAATTTTAGTTAGCTTACGTGTTTCAGCGTTGGTGTTTACAAGTTTATGCAGCGTTTGTGCAGAAAAACCAGCGCGCTTAAAAATAATCGCTAAATTGTCACCATTTTTAACTTGGTGATCGACAAAATCATATTCTGGAAGTTTTTGTGCTGCCTGCTCGGAATTTAGGTCAGTGAGTTTTTCGTTCTCACCAACTTTAATTTGTAATTCATAGCGCTTACCAATTTCTAGTGTGTTTTCACTATTGTCTTTGGATGCAGTGGCTTTTTCAGAAGGAAGAAAGGCTAAGGCAACAATAGCAGAAACCAAACCTAGAATAAGCATTTTGTGTTTTTTGGGGAGCGTGTTAACCACGTGAACCATAACGTGCCTTTTTCTGCTGTCAAGATAATAAATAGGTTATATTGCAGGATATAACGAATAATCTGTGAATACTAGTATTTTGTAGATTTAAACTCGAGTTAAATTAGGCTAAAATCATAGGGTATTCAGGCTGTTTGTGTTTAAAGTTGAACTGTTACACTATTTTATATTCTTGGATACTTTGCTTTTTCATCATAATGTTAAATTAGCTTATAAAACGGTTTAATTACGAGAAGTGATTAATTTGTAAACTGTTTTTAGTTTGTGATAAACACTTTTGGCGTATTATTAATCGCTCGTTTATATCCCCTTTTAGAACGTACACCCTGCATTTTAGTTGGTGCTGCGATTAGTTAAAAAAGTTGTTCTAATTAGGTGGAAATTTGTTATGTTAGCTAAATAGTTTTATTTGCTTTGTGATAACGCGCTAGCAATAAACCGTGAGCATATTACACCCCTTCGTTGTCAGAATTTTTTGGAGTAACACACAGTGGATTTACAAACCGCTCTAGCAGAGATAAAACGCGGTGCAGAAGAGATATTAATTGAAGATGAGTTGGTTGAAAAATTAAAGTCGGGGAAAAAGCTAAAAATTAAAGCTGGTTTTGATCCTACGGCTCCAGATTTACACCTAGGTCACACTGTACTCATTAATAAAATGAAAACCTTTCAAGATTTAGGTCATGAGGTTATTTTTTTAATTGGTGATTTTACCGGTATGATTGGTGATCCAACGGGCAAAAATGTGACCCGTAAACCACTTACACGTGATGACGTGCTTGCCAACGCCGAAACCTATAAAGAGCAGGTGTTCAAAATTTTAGACCCGGCTAAAACAACCGTCGCTTTTAACTCTACATGGATGGAGAAATTAGGCGCTGCGGGGATGATAAAATTAGCCGCGCGTCAAACTGTGGCGCGTATGCTTGAGCGTGATGATTTTAAAAAGCGCTATGCTGGCGGTCAATCGATTGCGATTCATGAGTTTTTGTATCCACTGGTGCAAGGCTGGGATTCAGTCGCATTAGAGTCAGATGTTGAGCTAGGCGGCACCGATCAGCGTTTTAACCTATTAATGGGTCGTGAGCTGCAAAAAGATGAAGGTCAAAAACCACAAACAGTATTAATGATGCCTTTACTTGAGGGAACTGACGGCGTTCAGAAAATGTCGAAGTCACTCGGTAATTATATTGGTATTACTGATACGCCTTCAGATATGTTCGGTAAAATCATGTCAATTAGTGACGTACTCATGTGGCGTTACTACGATTTGCTAAGTAGCCTTTCTATTGAGCAAATTGCAGCGCAAAAACAGCGTGTAGAGCAGGGCACTAACCCGCGCGATATTAAAATTGAATTAGCTAAAGAGCTAATTGCGCGTTTTCACAGTGAAGCTGATGCGCAAGCTGCTCATGATGACTTCATCCAGCGTTTTCAGAAAAAAGCCTTGCCAGATGAAATCCCTGAGCTGACAGTTAATATTGATGAAGAGTCAATTTTAATCGCTAACTTACTTAAAGAAGCGGGCTTAGTGGCGAGTACCTCAGAGGCCATGCGGATGATCAAACAAGGTGCTGTAAAGCTTAACGGCGAAGACAAAATTACAGATACCAAATTGGAAATTGCAAAAGGCACAACGGCTATTTACCAAGTAGGTAAACGCAAATTTGCAAATATCACCGTAGCTTAAAACTTCGGACATTATAAAAACCAGCTACGGCTGGTTTTTTTATGCGAACTTAAAAACGAGAACAGCCTTAATAACTTCAACGCTAATAATAATCAGAAGCCAAAAAAAGCGAGTTTGGTTAAGTGTATTGAGTAGTTGTGGTACGTCATCGGCGTTGGGAAGACGCTCTACACCGACACGCATTTTATTAAAACGCTGTGTATTATAAATAGCAGGCCCACCAAGTTGTACCCCCAAAGATGCAGAACATACACTAAGTAACCAGCCTGTATTGGTTTGATAGAAGTGTCGGCCATAATGCTTAATATAATGCATGCTTTTTTTACTGGCCTTTAGTGAGGCAATTGTCAGCGCGAGTAAACGTATGGGAATGTACTCAACAATAAAAAGAACCAGTTTAAGCGGCATCAAAAAAGAGCTGTTTGGGGCTATATCACTTCGCCACGCCTGTTGAATTAAAGTGATTAAACGATAGGCGAGAGCGGCGACGGGGCCCAATACTAAAAATATGAAAATTACCACAAAGTAATGACGCGCCGTTCTAAGTATGACACTTTCCATAATGGCTTTAATGATCCCGGGGCTTGAAAGTGCATTAACTTCACGGGCTACTAGTGGCTTTAATAATTCGCGTGCTGTCGATTTTTGATTTTTTTTGACTAGCCTAGCTATGCGTATCGCTTTTTTATTCAGGCTACTGTTTTCTAGGCATAAATATAAAATAAGACCTGATAACAGCTCGGGGTAAAAGGCAAACTGAAGCAGTAAAACTACAATAATAAGCACAGTACTAAGTATAAGCGTACTTGCCATTGAGGCTGCTAAATAATGATATTGCTTGGTGTCTGTTTTTTTATAAATACGCTGGCTTATAGCGCTAAAAATAGCAGAGAGTATGTGGTTAGGGTGATACCAACTTACTAAAGGTAAAAAGCGCTCAGCAAGGAGCGCACAAATAAATACAATAAAGTCCAAATGATTTTGAACAATATTATTGAGCATTTACAGCGTAACCGCCGTTAATTTCTCAAGTAAAGCTACGACCATTTTTGATGAATTTATAGAGGCTGTTTCTAAGTATTCTTCAAATGATTGCGGCGACTCTTTGCCTGCAATATCAGACATTGAGCGAATAACAACAAATGGTGTATTAAGTGCAAAACACGTTTGCGCAATTGATGCACCTTCCATCTCTACTGCTAGCATTGTAGGGAAGTCACTGCGTGCTTTTTCAATACGAACAGGGTCGCACATAAACGAGTCGCCAGTGCAAATTAAACCAACAAGGGTTTTTACTTCACTAATTTGTGCAATTGTTTGCTCGGCTGCTTCTACAAGTTTAGGGTGAGCAGTAAAACCTGCTGGCATTTGTGGTACTTGGCCAATTTCGTAACCAAACGCTGTTACATCAACATCGTGATGACGTACTTCAGATGAAATTACTACATCGCCAACGTTTAGTGATGGGTCGAATCCACCGGCAGAGCCAGTGTTAATAACACAATCTGGATTGAAGTTATCGATAAGTAATGTGGTTGCGATTGTCGAAGCGACTTTACCAATACCTGATTGCACTAAAGTGACGGTATTGCCTGCAAGCTCGCCTGTGTAAAAAGTAAAACCAGCCTTGGTTAAAACTTGTGGATTTTGCATCGCCTCGCGCAAAATTTTAACTTCTGGCTCCATTGCGCCAATAATACCAACATTCATAGTGTTAAATTCCTGAGTTTGAATACGGTGATTATACTGCAAAAAATAACGTGGGGTAAAACAAACAAAAATGCGAGCTTAAAAAGCCCGCACTTTATAAACTTATTGATTATATTTCAGCAAGGGCTGTTGATTGTGCCTTTGCTTGAGAAGGAGACAATACCGCCGGTTTATGAACTCTAGCACGCGTAGGTCGTGAAGGTTTAGATGCCGCTGGCTTACCTAATTTAAACATAATTGCATCGCGTACTTCGCTTGGGCGGTAGCCTGCCTTCACTTTCATACGAATATGTGGAATACCTGCGGCTTCCAATGCGCCATTAACAAACCAGTCGCGCTGTGCTTTGTGGCCATCTTTATTGGCGTTATTAACTAAGTCAACCGCAGCCACTATGGTCATTTTTTCTTTATCTACTAAAACAAAGTCGAGCTGCTTATTTTTTGCTTTAGCCATTGCCGCACGTTTAGATTTAACAGACAGGCCTTGTTTACAGTCAATCACATCGATTAGTTTAACGCGACTAACAATTTTATATTGATCGCCAACAGCGCGCTCTAATAAATTCAGAAACGCCCCTTCTACTTGGGTAAATACACTTTGCTTACGAGTAAAAGGATAAGGGTTTCCGCCGTCATCATTAAATTTTGACGCAACGACAGATGCCCCAACAACTAGCACTAATATTAATAATAAAGCGAATTCCATACGGTAACTCCATAACAACAAATTGACACTGCTTTTCTAAAGCAATTTATGTGCCCAAATAGTTGTTATGGTTGTTTTATTAACGAATGGGGATGAGCACTATTATGCTTTATAGCCGCCTTCAATACCTTTTACGGCAATCGCAACTGCATCATGAGCATGTAAAGACTCATAATGGTTAATTTGCAGGAAGTAATCGCTAAACTCTTTTGACTCTAACGTCGTTTTAATTTTTCGTGCTGCGTCTTCACAAAACATTAAATTTTGACCGTTTAAGCGAGCAAACTCTTGTTCGTCTTCACGTTTTACCGCAGCTTGTACTGGTGTTTTTAGCTCATCTTCTAGTAAGTTTATTAAGTTAACCACATCAAACTGTTTAATGTTATTTGCTAATTTAACTTTAACATTAGCAATTGAACGCTGTGAATGCGGGGTTGCTACAATGCCTTGAGTTGTTCCAAGCCACTCTAAAACTTCTGATTGAGTGAGTGTTTCTTGAGAAAACTTTTCGCTGAATGCGTTTTGAATTAATTGGCGAGCCAGTGCTGCAGAGCAGGGGCAAGTTGATGAATAAGTCACATCAACGCTGAGCTCAAAACTAATAACGCCTTGATTGATAGTGCTGGTAAGTACAATGGGATAGCTTTTCCAACCTGCTTTACCACTAAGTAATGACTTACGGCGTAGCGGCAATTCAAATTTAAATTCAATGTGTGCTTTATCACTTAAGCCTTCATGACTGGTGATAAAGGTATCTAAGGCTTGTGCTAAGGTTTGTGGATTGACCTGTTGCTCAGTTGAGAGGTGATCCAACGCTAAAAATAG
The DNA here is from genome assembly GCF_000518425.1 of Pseudoalteromonas sp. 23_GOM-1509m. Taxonomy (NCBI): domain Bacteria; kingdom Pseudomonadati; phylum Pseudomonadota; class Gammaproteobacteria; order Alteromonadales; family Pseudoalteromonadaceae; genus Pseudoalteromonas; species Pseudoalteromonas sp. 23_GOM-1509m. The sequence continues at coordinate 95,542 of NZ_JADO01000010.1, read as the reverse complement.
TCGCGACATATGAATGCCTTTAGCATCTGCTTTGTGTAAATTAACAAAGGCGCGTGCTTTTGCATTAACGGTAACTGGAGCTAAATCAAGAGATTCAAAAATAAAAGGCAGCTCTATATCGCCCATACCTACCCAGTCTAATTTACCTGTTTGTAATGCGGCAGCCGTGTTAGCAATATCTGGCATAGTTTTTTGCATGATACGTTACTCGTTATTTGCAATATTTAAAACGCCGCATTTTACACTAAATAAAGATTTGCTGAAATGCAGCAAATAACACCAAACATGAAATTTTATTGTTTTTGTCGCACAACATGAAAATAGCTGATAGAAAATGCTAAAATTAGCCTTTAACCTTGAAAGGTCAACAGACCCTAAGCATTTAGCTAAGAGAAAAACTGATATATGACTGATTCTTCTTTGAACCCGTGGGTTCGAGTTCTTTCCAGTTCAATAACTCGTTTTGGTGAGTTTAAAACTGCAGCTATTTGCTATGCATTATTACTGACAATATCGCTGGTTTTATCAAGTATGTTTTATTACGTTGCCATAGGCGAAGTAAACTTGGTTGATATACTCGCCGTGGTATTTTTTACCTCGGTTGTTTCTCCTTTAGTTATCAGTATATTATTAAACTCTATTCGGCAACTTGATGCCTCTTATGCTTATTTAGATAGTGCCACAAAACAAGAGAAGCTTTTAAATCAAACCCTCAAAGACAATATTAACCGCTTAAATATTGAAATTGACGAACGTAAAATGGCTTTTCATGCCAAACACCGAGCAATAGAAGAGCTTAGGCGTGAAATTGCAGAGCGTAAAAAAACACAACAAGAACTCGCACAGCAAGGCATGTTACTGCGCTCAATAGTAGACTCCTCGCCGGATTTATTTTATTACCGCGATAACAACGGGGTGTTTGCCGGTTGTAATAAAATGTTTGAAGAGGTAATGGGCAAAACCAGTGGTGAACTTATTGGTAAAGCCGCAGAAGAAATATTCCCAAGCCACTTTTTATCAGAAGTACTCAGAACCGATGAGCAAGTTGAGCGCACTCACCAAGGTTTAACTATAGATGTGGAGTACTCAGTAAACGGTGAAATTAGGTGGTTTGAATTGCGTAAACTTCCCTTTATTAATGAACAAGGGGATTACATTGGTTTACTTGCGTTTGGCCGTGATATTACTAGTCGTAAAGAAGCTGCGCAGGCACTGGAAACAGCTTATAAAGATAAAGGGAAATTTATTGCCACATTAAGCCATGAGTTACGTACACCGCTTAATGGTATTGTGGGCTTAACGCGTATGCTACTGGATACCGAATTAAACAAACAGCAACGCAGTTGGTGTAATACCGTGTTTTCAAGCGCCGAAACGCTAGGTAACATATTCAACGATATTATAGATTTAGATAAAATTGACCGTGAGCAGTTAGATATTGCCGCCAACGAAATTAATGTTTCGGACTTTATCAACGATGTGGTTAACTTTGCAGGCCTTATTGCTGAGCAAAAAGAGCTTTCGTTTGAAGTGAAGCGTTCTGGCATGCTTGACATATATGCTTTGCTTGACCCGACTCGTTTACGCCAAGTGGTGTGGAACTTAATTAATAACGCTGTTAAGTTTACTCAACAAGGGAGCGTAATCTTAGATTGTGCCAGAGAAAACCGTGAAGATGGCCCTTGGCTTATTATTAAAATACTCGATACCGGTGAAGGCATTCCACAAGAGCAACTAACACGCATTTTTGACATGTACTATAAAGCGCCAGATCTTAAAGGCACCAATGCCATTGGTTCAGGTATTGGCTTAGCTGTCACCAAAGCGTTAGTAAGCGCAATGAAAGGCACAATAACGGTTAATAGTACCCCAGGAGAGGGCAGCTGCTTTACGGTACAAATTCCGCTGAATTTATGTAGTGCTCCTACCGAACATAGTTATGTTGGGCGTAGCTTATATATTTTATTAGTGGAGGATGTGCCACTTAATGCTGAAATTGCTACTAACCTACTAGAGCAACGTGGACACGAAGTGCTGTGGGCTGAAACGGGTGAAGATGCTTTATCGTTTGTCGAAACTGAAGATGACTTAGATTTAGTATTACTTGATATGCAGTTGCCTGATATTAATGGTGACGAAGTGGCAAGACAAATTCGCGCTCAAAGTCATTTTGATCAGCTACCAATAGTGGCATTAACGGCCAATGTACGCAGTGCTGAAGAAGAGCTTGAGGGTATATCTATTCAAGGCGCACTAGCTAAACCAATAAACACAAGCAAGTTAGATAATATGCTCGCTGAACTCTTTGGCATTAAGCAAGCGCAAACAGAGGCTCCTCAACGAGTGGTCAATCAAGCGTTATTAAATCAAATTAATACTGACTTGTTGGATGTTGAAACCATTGAAGACTTTGTAAATTCGATGGGCGTTGAAGTATTTAAACGCAGTAGCCAGTTGTTCGCAAAGCTAAATCCGCAGTACCAACAAGAGCTATTAGCTTCGTTAAACGCTGCTGATAGAGAAGAGTACAAATCGGTTGCGCACAAATTAAAAGGTGCCGCTGGTTCGGTGGGTCTTAATGATGTTCAGTTGCATGCAAAGCAAATGGAGCATGGGGCGCTGGAGCAAAGTGATGAAGTGTTAGCTGTGTGGCTTGAGGAGTTAACAGATAAAATAAATGAAGGACAACAGGCCCTTCATTTATTTTTACAGCAATTAGAGTAATAACTAATTAGCTGTCGATTTTACCAATGAAACGGTAACCTTCACCATGGATGGTGCTGATTAACTCAGATGTTGAGTTGTCGCTTTCAAAGTGTTTGCGGATACGACGAATTGTTACGTCAACCGTACGGTCGTTAGCGCGAAGCTCTCGGCCAGTCATGTGTTTAATTAGTTGCTCACGGCTAAATATACGACCCGGAGAGTCAAGCATTAAACGCAGTGCTCTGTATTCGCCTTTAGGTAGACGTTTCGCGTCTCCGTTTGGAGAAGTAAGGCAACGACTGTTTTCGTCAAGTTCCCAACCGTTAAAGGTGATCACGCCATTTGTTTCAATAGCAGACTCTTCACCACCTAATGCAGTACGCGTAATTAAGTTACGAGCACGAATAGTTAATTCACGCGGGTTGAAAGGCTTAGTAATATAGTCATCAGCACCAATTTCAAGACCTAAAATACGGTCTACATCGTTGTCACGGCCTGTTAAGAAAATAAGACCAACTTTGCGTTTTTGGCGTAATTCGCGAGCTAAAATAAGCCCGTTTTTACCTGGCAGGTTGATGTCCATAACTACAAGATTGACGTCATCGTTATTTGTAAGCTTATCATGCATATCATCGCCATCAATGGCTTCAATAACTTTGTAACCTTCGGCTTCAAATAAACTAACGAGGTTTAGTCTAGTTACGTCTTCATCCTCTACGATCAGAATGACTGGCGTTTGCATTTTTAATTAACCTTTTTGGAGTGTGTTTTATTTTAAAATCGGTGTGATCATCAAAACCGACTACTAGAATTATAGGATTATATCTAAATGTTAACAAGTAAAAACAAATTAGATAAAAACAGCTGCGCGCCCAAACCTACTTTGACGTATTATTAAAAACCGCGGCTTAATTGATACTTAACGTTGGATGTATAATTTGAATTATAAAGTCGAAGCCATTTCCCTTTAATAATTGATACATCCATCAACCACCTAAAGATACTTAAAATAATCAGACTAATTCAAAACGAAATTATATCACTTTACAATTTTTCATCAATGTATGTGATATGTTAAACACAATTAAGTTCATTAATTGTGTGAAAATACAGCATTAATGGTACAACTGTTCAATGAGTGCTGTCTTAGTATGGTCATAAAGTCGTAATTCAAGAGCAGACAACGGATTTATTTCACTTTTTAAAATAGCGTAATAATAAATCGTGCTCCTGATTGATACTCAGTATCTAACACAATTTCTCCAGCCAAAGCCTGGGTCACTAAGTTATAAACTAAATGCATGCCTAATCCACTGGCTCCTTGACCGCGTTTTGAAGTAACAAAGGGGTCAAAAATTTTCGCTCTTATGTTGCTCTCTACACCTAGGCCGTTATCGGTGTAGGTAATTTGTGTTTTTGTGTTTGTTGCCACAATATCAATTTGCACTACATTGTCACCGCCAGCTACAAATCCGTGTAGTAGGGAGTTTAAAATTAGTTGATGGAAAACTTGCTGCAGTGGCCCTTTTTTACTTTCAACGGTTAAATCTGCTGGACAATTTATAAGAACTTTAGGATTTTTTATTCTTAATTCTTGCCCCATAGACAATAATGTATCGTTTATGAGCTGCTGTAAGTGAACGGTGCTAGTGATTTCATCATCTTTGATCACGGCCACTTTTTTAAAGTTAGAAATAAGCTCTGCGACACGGTTTAAACTACTGTAGATGAGGTCTAAGTTTTCAATGCCATCGTTAGTAAATTGCTCAAATTGACTGGCAGTCAATGACTTATTTTGAAAGTTAATTTGTAGCTCCGCGAGTTTATCCCTTAGTAAAGTAGAACCGGTGATCCCAAGCCCTATAGGGGTATTTACCTCATGAGCTACACCTGCCACCATTTGCCCTAATGAAGCCATTTTTTTGTTTTCGACAATTTGAGTTTGGTATTGGTGCATCTTTTCAAGTGTAGATAGCAACTCTTTATTTGCTTCTCTGAGCGCGATGGTTCGTTGGCTTACTTTTTCTTCAAGATTTGAGTTTAGTAGCTTAATTTCTTTTTTATCTTCTTCGTGGCGCTCTATTTGTCTTTGTGTTCGCGCCAGCATTACATTTAAGCTGTTAGAAAGCCGGGTTATTTCAGTTAAGTTTGTTAAAGGCGCCCGGGCGTAGTAGTTATGATTTTTAGCTATGTTTTGCAGTAACAAGCTTAAGTTTTCTATTGGGCTGGCTATCCTTTTTTGTAGCCTTAAAATAATCAAAGAGATGAAGATAAGTATTAAAGCGATAATGGCAATATCAATTATAATTTTTTTAGTGATAAGCTCATTTAAGTTATCCAAGCTGCCCCTAATATACACATAACCCAGTAACTGATCATTATTGAGTATTGGAGTAATGTATTCAATAAACTCATCACCTACTTGGGGTTCTATAAAGTCGTTAATACTGTCTGTTTTGATTGGTACAGGTGGCGATTTTCGGGCATTAAAACTGGTAAAAAATACTGGTTTTCTTGTTTGCTCATCTAGCGCATAAATATGTAAGTTTGTAACCGATGAGACTTGTTGAAGAAGCTTTAACCGCCTTTCTTCTGCAGGTCTATTTTTATTTAGTAATGACGGCATTGCATCAAAGGCAATGATCTCTGACACCAGCACAAGTTTACTAATCAGCTGCTTTTTTTGCTCTTGTGTACTTAAGTAAGTAGAAATAGAAAGAGATAATAGCAAACAGATGGCTGTTATAAGCATGATGGTTTTAAACAATATGCTACGAATGCTATTTTGCTCTACAGTTTTAGGCATTGCGAGAGGGTCATCCGTGTCAATTGTGAATGTAATAAATACTAGTTTAGCAAAAACAGGAAAAAGTGAAGCAAAAAGATTAGCTTAATTACACTATTTATTCTCAGTTAATCTACGTCATAAAGTAAATATGCGGCTAATATACCGCATATTTATGTTTTGATAGGGGATTAATAATAAGTTTTAGCTACTGTATACAGCAAACTTATTATTCTTAAACACCGTTTGATAACTATCAAATTGGGCTTCTAAAATAGGTGGATATTTTAAAAAGCTATTAGCAACAATAGTGAGCTTACCTGTTTTAGTTAGGTGCTGTTTAGCATTATTTAAAAACGATTCGGCCACTGTGTAGTCAGTTGCAATACCGGTATGAAATGGTGGGTTACTAATAATTAAATCAAACTTACCTGCAATGCTGTTTAAACCATCGCTCAGTACGGCTTCACCATTAACGTTATTAAGTTTAAGCGTTTGTGTTGTTGCATAGGCAGCTAGTGCGCTTACATCACTACATGTAAATGTAAGAGCCGGATTTTTTAGCCCTAAAAACGTAGCAATAAGCCCCGCGCCACAACCAAAATCAAGAACGTTACCGTGTTTTAAATTTGGTGCATTTTCTAGTAGCATTTTAGTGCCGGTATCAAGGGCGCCATGGTTAAACACGCCAGGAATACTTACAGCAGTAAACTCAATATCACTTACGTTTACCACAAACTCTTTGTGGTAAGTACTAATATCAAATGTTGAATTAAGGGTTATTTCTGAAAATGAATATAAAACGCAGTGTTTTGCAGAGTCAATTTTATTACTAAACGCCGTTTTACCGGCGAGTTGCTTTTCAATTGATTTTACACCGCTTTTGTTTTCGCCAACGACTAGCAGCTCAGCTTCTTTACTTATCACTGCGCGTATGTTGTCTAATGCCATTAATAGCTCGGGCTTAGACTTGGGGTAATAAAGAATTACTAAATCATATTCACCGGCGCTAATCGTGTGATTAACTTCTACATTTATACCCGATATGTTTTTAGCAAATTCACCATTTGCATGGTTATAGTTAAAAGCCGTTATTTTACTTTGTGGGTTGAGCGTTTTTAGCTCATTTAAAAAGCCATCTTGAACAAAGTTGACCACCAATATTGATTTACCTTTTATCTCCTCGCTGTTGCGAAGTAATAATAGGCTCGGATTGGTTAATACGCTCATAAATGGCTTTACCTTACTTGATTATTTAATTAACGGTTATTTAGTACGTTCGAACATTAAATCCCATACGCCATGGCCTAAACGATGGCCACGTTGTTCAAATTTAGTCAGCGGACGTAAATCAGGACGAGGTACATAGTCGTTAGTCTCTGATTGGTTTTTGTAACCAGGTGCTGCTTGCATTACTTCAAGCATATGCTCTGCATAGTTTTCCCAATCGGTTGCCATATGAAAAACGCCGCCAATTTTTAATTTAGAACGTAGCTTTTCTGCAAACTCAGTTTGTACAATACGGCGCTTATGGTGACGCTTTTTGTGCCATGGATCAGGAAAGAACAATTGTAAGGTCGATAAGCTTTCATCACTTATACAATCTGCAAGGACTTCAACGGCGTCGTGTTCAAATACACGAAGATTAGTAAGGCCTGCTTCGTCGGCATCCATTAAGCACGCGCCAACGCCTGGGCGATGTACTTCTATACCGATAAAGTTAAGATGTGGTGCATTTTTTGCCATTTCAACCAATGACTTGCCCATACCAAAGCCAATTTCTAACACTACATCATTGTCATTGCCAAATACTGCGTTTAAATCAAGCAGGCCGTTTTTATGCTCAAGCCCCATTGTTGGCCAGCATTTTTCGATTGCAGCGGCTTGGCCTTTGGTTAATCGGCCTTCGCGTTTTACAAAACTACGAATAGTGCGGATATACTTACCTTCTTGCTTAGCTTGCTCAAGGTTGTTGTTACTTGATTCACTCATATTATTGGCCTGACAAAACAATGTGTTTAAAAATGGTTGCGTATTATCCCTGACCCGCGCGGGGTTGACAAGCTCTAGGGCGTTATAGCTTGATCTTTTCAACAACTACAATAGACTGAGCCGCCATTAAGCATTAGTAAAAAAGTAAATATGTTGGATTTAAAAAAGCAGCAGTCTGATTGGTTTTCTAACCAAGTAGTTGATTGGTATCATCTCCATGGGCGCAAAACATTGCCATGGCAATTAGCTAAAACGCCTTATAAAGTGTGGGTGTCTGAGGTGATGTTGCAGCAAACCCAAGTTGTGACTGTTATTCCCTATTTCGAAAAGTTTATGCAAAGCTTTCCCGATATTATTGCTTTAGCAAATGCTGATGAAGATCAGGTTCTGCATCACTGGACTGGTCTAGGTTACTATGCACGCGCGCGCAACTTGCATAAAACGGCCAAAATAGTGCGAGACAAATATCAAGGCCAGTTTCCCAGCACACTTGAAGAGGTAATGGATTTACCCGGAATAGGACGCTCCACTGCGGGTGCTGTTTTATCTTTATCTTTGGGGCAGCATCATCCTATTCTTGATGGCAATGTAAAAAGGGTGCTTGCACGATTTTTCATGGTTGAAGGTTGGTATGGCGTCAAAAAGGTAGAAAATCAGCTGTGGCATTTAAGTGAACAACTCACCCCTAAAAATAATGTGACTGAGTTTAATCAAGCTATGATGGATTTAGGGGCAAGCCTTTGTTCACGAAGTCGTTTTGACTGTGAAGCATGCCCATTAAAAACACAATGTGGTGCTTTTAATGCGGATAAGGTTAAAGCGTTCCCACATTCTAAACCTAAAAAAGCAGTGCCTAAAAAAAGTTGTCATCAGTTAATTATTAAACATAACGACAAAGTACTCATGGAAAAACGCCCAAGTAGTGGCATTTGGGGGGGATTATTTGGATTTTTTGAATTTAATGAGCACAGTGAGCTCGATACTTTTTTAGCACAGCAAGGGCTAAAAAGTGAGCTTGAGATATTAGCGCCTTTTAGCCATGTGTTCTCACATTTTGAGCTAACCATAAACCCACATGTGCTCAATGTTCAGCAAATCCCTGATGTGGTGAACGACAAGCAATTAATATGGTATCCACTTGATCAATCAATAGAGGTGGGTTTAGCTGCACCGACTAAAAAGTTGGTTAAACAAATGAGCCCAATAGGTTAAACTAGCAGCATTTAGCGTTAGAGAGAATAAATCATGGCACGTACTGTATTTTGTCAAAAGTTACAAAAAGAAGCTGAAGGCCTTGGATTTCAACTTTATCCTGGGGAAATTGGCGAAAAGATTTTTAATAATATATCTAAAGAAGCATGGGGACAGTGGCAGCATAAACAAACGATGCTGATCAACGAAAAGCATTTAAATATGATGGACCCAGAACATCGTACCTTTTTAGAAGAGCAAATGGTTGGCTTTTTATTTGAAGGAAAAGAGGTTGAGATTGAAGGCTATAAGCCAGTAGAAAAATAATCGTTAAAAAAGGGCTATAAAAGCCCTTTTTTGTTGTGCATACCTATGAACAGTTTAGTTAAATCAAGTCATCTTGTTGATCGTGGTTTCTAATTTGTTCTTTTAAAAATTGTGCTGCTCTTGAATATTCAATTTCGAGCTCATCTCTCATCTCAATTAACTCATCGGCATTGATTTCATCAGCCTTACACTTATCCTCAAATGACTGCGCTAAATCAGCCACAATATTAGCCCCCACTGTTTTTGATATAGATTTCAATTGATGGCAGGCAGCTATAATTTCACTTTGACTCTTTTGTAGTACCGCAAAGTTGATTGATTTAATTTGTTCTTGGCTTTGCTCTAAATACATTTTAAAGAAGCGAATTTTTTTAGCATCATCGCCATTTATATATTTGTTGGCAGACTCCATGTTAATAGGCATGGCTGGCTTTTCAGCTGAGCTAATTTGTTTTGGCTGTTTATTATCTATATCGCTCCATTGATTTAATATGTCCTCAAGCGCATTTAACTCAATCGGTTTAGTTATAAAGTCATTAATTCCCACAGCTAAACAGCGCTCTCTTTCGCCTTTTAAGGCATTGGCTGTTACAGCAATAATATAAGGTTGAGCGTCGATTGCTTCTAACAGTGCCGCTTCTTCTCTAATCTTTTCAACCATATCGTAGCCAGACATTTTCGGCATATGTAAATCGGTTAGGATGAGCGAATAGCTGTTTTTACGCCACATCTCTATGCCTTCCTCACCATTATTCGCTACTTCCACACTATACCCTAATATGTGTAACTGCTCGGTAAGTACTTCTTGGTTTAATAAGTTATCTTCTACCAGTAAAACAAGCCTATTTGCAGCGAGTGCTTCTTCTGAATTTAAGTAATGATTCATGCTTTTAGCTTTTTTTATTTGCTTAGGTTTATGTAAGCCCGCCGCAACCAAAATTGAAAGCATAAAGTTAGATTTACACAGTGGTGAAGCATTAATATAAAAAATATTTTCATGATTAATAACGGCTTCATCTAGCTTACTTAATACCACCATTTGCTGATTATTATCTTCTAGTGAGTAAAGTAAACTTCTTAGCAAAGTGCTAATACTGCTCATGTCGTCAATACCATCGACAACCCAAATAATATCTTTTGTGTCTTGATGATCTTCTATATCTTTTTGCTCATGGGCATAGGTTATTTTGGCACCCATGAATGACAAGTAACGATAAATTACCTTGCCGCGTTCAGCATTGTCACTAACAACAACAACATGTTTATTATTGAGTGTATTTTTATGAGCAAATTCAGTTTTACCTGCCGTTGAAAAAGGCAGTTCAACGGTAAACTCACTACCAATCCCCTCATGGCTTGTAACATGTATAGTACCAAGCATTAGCTCGGTTAAGCTTTTACAAATTGAAAGCCCAAGTCCTGTACCGCCAAATTCTCGGGTAATTGAGCTTTCAGCTTGAGTAAACGGGCTGAATATTTTCCTTAATTGAGACTGACTCATTCCTTTACCGTTATCAACTACACAAAAACGGAGTGTAAAATGATCGGCAGTGTTGTGTGCAACTTCAACCGATATTTTCACCCTACCTTGAGTAGAGCCGTTAGTGCTGGTAAATTTAATGGCATTGCTACATAAGTTATAAAGTACTTGGCGAACCCTGACTGAGTCGCCCATAAGGTTATTAGGAATATCGGGTGCAATTGATAAATCGAGTTCTAGGTGACGGTTTTTTGCAACAGACGATAACACCTTTGCGACTTCTTCTAGCGTATCTGCAACAGAGAAGGGAGTCGGGTCTATATTGAGCTTTCCTGCTTCAATTTTAGAAAAATCCAAAATATCATCTAAGATACTGAGTAACGAAAATGCAGATTCACGAATAATTGTACTTAAACGTTGCTGTGCACCATCAAGTTCTGTTTGACGAAGTAAATCAATGGTACCGATTACGCCATTCATTGGTGTTCTTATTTCATGACTCATAGTGGCTAAAAAGGTGGTTTTAGTTTCACTGGCTTTTAGCGCTTTTTGCGTTTGTTTTTCTAACTCAAATGTTCTGCTTTGTACTTCTGTTTCAAGGCTTGTTTGTAATTTTTTTAATTCTTTTTTCGCCGCTTGATCGTCAGCTTGAACCTTACTCACCTTTTTGAGTAACAAATTAACTTGTTGAGCTACCGTTTCTAAACCACCCTCTAGTTGCTCATTTAGGGTGCTTTGATAGTTATCATTTTGCGTAATTTCTTTTAGTTCTTGAGTAAGTGAATCAGTATTTTTATGTAATCGCTTGTTAATGTACTTATTCAACATGAGTGCTAATACAAACAGCACTACCAGTGCAGCAAAGGCAACAAAATAGGCATTTAGTGGTGAGTGTTGATTTGATGGTGTAACTGAGGACTGTGTTTGCTCAATAATAAGCTCTCCAATTACCTGTCCCTCTGATGAGATCAAATGATGAAGAGTATTTTGTTCTTTAATATGTTTATTAACAGCTAAAGGCGCAATTGCTTTACTGTTATTGCTATAAACTAACTCGGCTTGATTATTGGCATTAAAACGGTGGAGCGTATATTTATAATCATCATTGAGTAAGGTGGTTATATCGAGTAATTGTGTGACCTTGTCTTGCCCGTATATTGTTAATGCTTCTGCTAAAGGCTGATCAAGACGCTCAGCAAGTTTTGTTAACGATAAAGTAGAGGTTGGAGCAGATGCATTGTTATCAGCATTACTTTGTGAATAAAGCACAAAGGCGACTACAAATAATGCGGTTATTATAAGGTTACTAACTAAGAATAAAGGTAGTAGGCCTTTTATTGCTGAAGAGGGCTTGCTCTGCATGAATTTTCCTGTGGTCTTATTATTAAAACGGTAAGCCTGTACCGAAAGTTATTATTCAATCGTAACACCTAAAAAAAATAATTCACTACGTTTTTTAAACTCTTTTGTTGGATAAATACACTGTATTAACGAAAATAGCCTCGAGTTGTTTGAAAACCGTTCAAACGATTATAAAGAATAAAAAAAAAGTTGACTTGTAGGGGCAAAACTCGTTTAATACGCCGCACGCCCAGATAGCCAGTCAGTAGAGCTAGCTGGGAATTGCATTAAAAATCCGTTAAGATTTTTAATTAGCACTGTTTAAGTGCCTCGATAGCTCAGTTGGTAGAGCAGAGGATTGAAAATCCTCGTGTCCCTGGTTCGATTCCGGGTCGAGGCACCATTATTAAAGTAATAGTGTTTCAAATCATAAGATTAAACATTATTACACGTGCCTTAGCACACAGTTTAGTGTGCCGACTTAGCTCAGCTGGTAGAGCAACTGACTTGTAATCAGTAGGTCAACCGTTCGACTCGGTTAGTCGGCACCATTTATTTAAATAGTTAATTTAACTATTTGCACTGTTTAAGTGCCTCGATAGCTCAGTTGGTAGAGCAGAGGATTGAAAATCCTCGTGTCCCTGGTTCGATTCCGGGTCGAGGCACCATTTATTAAAAGTTATCAATCTTTAAAATTGATAAAGTGCCTTAGCACACAGTTTAGTGTGCCGACTTAGCTCAGCTGGTAGAGCAACTGACTTGTAATCAGTAGGTCAACCGTTCGACTCGGTTAGTCGGCACCATTTATTTAAATAGTTAATTTAACTATTGCACTGTTTAAGTGCCTCGATAGCTCAGTTGGTAGAGCAGAGGATTGAAAATCCTCGTGTCCCTGGTTCGATTCCGGGTCGAGGCACCATTTATACAAAGCCCCGCTAATGCGGGGCTTTTTTGTTTCTAAGTTTTTCTCTATCCTGCTCTATTTTTCCAGTATGTCATAAACAGTAAGTCCCTCTGTCCTTTTCGTACCTCTTTGAGATCTTTATTCAGCTTTTTTGACTAAAAATTAGGTTGTTAATTTATTTGTGATCAAAATGTTAATGCTTGGCGTATCAACGGCACTTATAATTTCATCGCAAAGTATGTAATGTTATGTAAAGTCAATTGAGCAACGTTTGCTAAAGTGCTTGAATAACATTCATAAATAGCATTAATCAGGTTTAAACATGATGTGGCAATATAAGCCATCTTTATTGGCAATAAGTATTATGCTGCTAAGTGGTTGTGCGAGTAACTTAAACCCGCAACTGCGTGAGCAAGCACCGAATACACTTCCAGAACAGTGGCAACAAACAGCTGTTGAATCAGTAGTTGCTGTCAACGACACATGGTTGAATAAACTTGCTTCACCAACATTAAAGCAGCTAGTTACTCAAGCGCTAAAAAACAATCAGCAACTATTGCAAAACCGTTTTGATGTAGAAATACAAAAACAGCAATTAATTGTCACTGGTGCCGCTTTATGGCCCAGTTTAGATATTTCAACGCGAGTAGGGCGAAGCAAAGATAATCGTCCGGTTAGTTATAATAACTCAAGCTCTGTATCGTTAGAGTTAGGTTATGAAATTGATTTATGGGGTAAACTCTCTGATGTAAAGCGTAGAGACAACCTCAACTACCTTGCTCAGCAAGCTCGCTATGAGCAAACTAAACAACAGCTTATTGCAGATGTTATAACAAATTGGTTTAACTTAATCAGTGCAGAGCAATTACTTGATTTGTTTAAGCGCAGAGAAGCTAACGCCCAGCAAAACCTTGAGATTATTGAGTCGGGTTATCGCCAAGGTTTAAATGAAGCGTTAGATGTTTATTTAGCTCGCAATGAGTTAAACAATGAACGCTCCCGTATAGCAACCCAAAAAGCAAATTTGACTCAAGCTGCACGTAGCCTTGAGCGTTTATTGGGGGAGTATCCAAAAGGATTGATAGCAGCGAATAACGACCTACCTGTAATTAATGACGACATTCCTCTTGGTTTACCGTCGGAGCTTATTACTCGCAAACCTGCGTTGCGTGCTAGTTGGTATCAGTTATTAGCCAGCGACGCTTCGCTTGCGTATGCGCATAAACAGCGTTTTCCGAGTTTAAATTTAGCGGCAGGTTTAAGCGATAGCACTAACAGGGTAAGCGACTTATTTTCTGCTTCAAGTCTTGCTTGGTCACTTATTGGTAGTATTTCAGCGCCTATTTTTGACGCTGGGCGACTCGCTGCGAACGAGGAAATAGCCAGTTTACAAACGCAAAAGCAAGAGCAAGCCTATCTGCAATCTTTATATGATGCATTTGGTGATGTTGAAAATGCTATTACCCAACAACAATCTTTAAAGGCACGCTACCAAAGCACCTTGCAGGCACAAGAAAATGCCTTAGCAGCAGAGCAATTATCGTTTGAACAATATCAAAGTGGTTTAGTGAGCTACACCACCGTATTAGATGCACAAGCACGCTCGTTTGATGCACAAAGTTCACTGATTGAAATTAAAAACCAATTACTCACAAATCGCATTAAATTACATGTTGCTCTTGGGGGCGACTTTGCAAAATCAAGATCCGCACAGGATGAGCAAGCACTATGAAACTCAACAAACAAAAAATAATTGTTCCCGCTGCTATCATTATAGCGACCATTTTTTTGGTGATGTTTATTAAAGGAAACCCGCCTAAAGCATCACGTTTTTCAGCACCGCCAAAAGCAAAAATTAATGTAGCGGTAAAACCATTGCAGTTAATTGACTACCCCGTTGAAATTGATAGCTTTGGCACGGTTAAACCACGAACTCAAAGTATGTTGGTGGCTCAGGTTTCTGGACTGATTATTGATATAAATGAGCAGTTCCGCGAAGGCGGCTTTTTTGAAAAAGGCGATGTGTTACTTCAGTTAGATGATCGCGATTTAAAAGCAGAAGTTAAATCAGCACAAGCTAATTTGCTCAATGCCGAGCAAAACTTATTAGAAGAGCAAGCGCGAGGCCGACAAGCGCTTACTGATTGGCAACGTCTAGGCAATGAGTCTGAACCGAGTATTTTAGTACTTAGAAAGCCACAGCTAGCTGCAGCGCAAGCACAGGTTTTGTCAGCACAAGCACAATTGGAAAAAGCGCAACTAAATCTTGAACGTACTAAAATTAAAGCCCCTTATGCTGGGCGAGTATTAAACCGCAGCGTTGATTTAGGTCAGGTGGTATCTAACAATATGCAGTTGGCGACAATTTATGCAACCGACAGTGTTGAAATACGCTTACCGATAAAGAATAAAGATCTGCCTTTTATTAATTTACCTGAGCAATATCGAGATGGTGCTAAAAATCAGCGTGGCTCAGCGGTTAATTTCACTTCAGATTTAATTGGCGAGCAACAATGGCAAGGCCAACTTATTCGTACGGAGGGCGCAATAGATGAAAGTGCTCAGCAATTGTATGTGGTGGCTAAAATTAATGACCCTTATAAATCAACCAGTGATAATCAATACCCAGTAAAAATAGGCCAATACGTTAAAGCTAAAATTAATGGCAAAGTCGCCTCTCAGGTACTCGTTATTCCCAATAGTGCGATATATCAAGGCAGTTATGTTTATGTGGTTGAAAATGGCACACTACAGCGTAAAAATATTGCTTTAGCGTGGCAAAATGCGCTGCAAGGCATTGTGAGTAAAGGTCTTGAAGCGGGTAGTCAATTAGTGCTGACGCCACTGGGGCAAGTGAGTTCAGGTACGCCAGTGCAGATAATGGATGCGACTCCTAAAGCACAAAAACCAGGAGAGCAACCATGATCGCTTGGTTTACTCGTAACCATGTGGCTGCCAACTTATTGCTAATTAGTATTGTGTTGGGCGGCCTATTCAGCCTGTCTTCTAAGTTACCATTAGAGGTGTTTCCCTCGTTTGTTTCTGATCGTATAAATATTAGTGTGAGTTTACGTGGTTCAACCCCAGAAGATGCTGAAAAAGGGGTCACCATACGAATAGAAGAAGCATTACAAGATCTCGAAGGTATTAAACAAATATCGAGCCGCTCTTCTGAGGGGTCATCACAAGTAAGCGTTGAGGTTGATACTGGCTACGACGAGCGTGAATTGTTAGCGGATATAAAGAGCCGTGTCGATGCCATTAATACCTTTCCAGCCGATGCAGAAAAACCAGTAATAGGGTTAATCCAGCGTAAGCGTGAAGTAATAGCAGTCACTGTTTCAAGTGACTACAACGAAAAAGAAACCCTAGAATATGCAGAGCAAGTCCGTGATGAATTACTGCGTATTCCGGCGATTACCCAAGTTGAACTTAGTGGCGTACGTAATTATGAGCTGGCAATCGAAGTAAGCCAAGATACGCTGCGCCAATACGATTTAACCTTGGCGCAAATATCCAGTGCCATTGCCAATTCAAGTTCTGATATTTCAGCAGGAAACCTTAAAACAGAGGGCGGCGATGTACTTATTCGCTCTAAAGGGCAAGCTTACCGCAAAGATGAATTTGCAAGCATTGTGATAAAAAATCAAGCCGATGGCACTATTATTCGCTTAAGTGATATTGCAACCATTAACGATGATTTTGAAGAAACCCCCGTGCGCACCCGCTTTAATGGCAAACAAGCCGCATTTATCGATGTGTACCGCATTGGTCCGCAAAGTGCGATAGAAGTGGCCGATGCAGTTAAAAACTATATTACCAGTGAGCAAGCTAATTTACCGCAAGGGTTTTATTTAAGCTATTGGGATGATGACTCCGAGGTAGTAAAAAGCCGTATTGCCACCCTAACTAGCAATGCTTTACAGGGCGGTATTTTGGTACTGGGGTTACTGACATTATTTTTAAGACCTGCCATCGCGTTTTGGGTATTTATTGGTATTCCGGTTTCATTTATGGGCGCGTTTATGGCAATGGCCGCCTTTGGCGTGACCATAAATGTGATCAGCTTATTTGGTTTTATATTGGTGCTAGGGATTGTGGTGGACGATGCCATTGTTACCGGTGAAAACGTGTATACCCATTTAAAAACTGCCAAATCGGGCGAAGAGGCTGCTATAAAAGGAACTCAAGAAGTAGCCACGCCAGTTACATTTGGCGTGTTAACCACCGTGGCCGCTTTTTTACCCTTAGGTTTTATAGAAGGCGCGCGAGGCGCTATTTTTGCGCAAATACCGGTGGTGGTTATTCCGGTATTATTGTTTTCATTGATTGAATCTAAATTTGTGCTGCCAGCGCATTTAAAATATATCAAACTGCGCCAGCAAAAAGGCAAAGGTTCTAAATTAGAGCAACTCCAACAACGTTTTGCAGATGGTTTTGAGCATGCCATTTTAAAATATTACCAACCCGTATTAGGGCTAGCGCTACGCAACAAACTGGCCACAGTCAGTTTATTTATGGGCGTGTTTTTAATTATTTTAACCATGATCACCAGTGGTTGGACTAAGTTTATTTTCTTCCCACGTATTCCCAGTGAAACAGTTCGGGTTAATTTAACTTTTCCTGCGGGAACACCGTTTGAAGTCACGAATAAATACATTATTGATATGTCAGATAAAGCCAGAGAGCTTCAGCGTAAGTATCAAGATGAAGAAACAGGGCAAAGTATTATCCTTAATATTTTAGCCAGCACTGGCGGGCGAGGCGGTGCGGCTAATTCGGGTAGTGTGCGCTTTGAAATCACCCCAGCAGAACAACGAGAGTCTGATATTGGTTCGCGTGAGTTGGTAAAAGAGTGGCGGCAATTAATAGGGGTGATCCCTGGGGCTGAAAGTCTCACATTTAGAGCAGAAATAGGTAGAAGCTCAAACCCAATTGATATTCAATTATCGGGTAATTCCATAACCACACTGCAAACAGTGGCTGAGCAAATTAAACAACGATTGGCCACTTATCCAAGCGTGTTTGATATTGCCGATAGCATGTCTGATGGTAAAGAAGAGCTACAAATAGAGCTAACAGAGCAAGGGCTTGCACTTGGATTAAATAGAGTTGATGTATCAAGACAAGTGCGTAACTCGTTTTTTGGTGTACAAGTACAGCGCATTCAACGCGGGCGTGATGATGTGCGCGTTATGGTGCGCTTACCTATAGATGAAAGGCGCTCAGTTGCTGATTTAAAAGATATATTAATACAAACGCCTAATGGTGGGCGAGTGCCGCTGTCACACGTGGCCACTTTAGTACCGGGTCAAAGCCCATCAACCATTACCCGTATTGATCGTTACCGTACTCTTAATGTGTCGGCGGATGTAGAAAAAACCGATACCAATATGACCGTGCTTCAAGCTGATTTAAAAACCTACTTAGATGAACTTGTGCAACAATATCCAGGTGTAAGCCATTCATTAGAAGGTGAAGCCAAAGAGCAGCGCGAATCGTTTGGTTCATTATTGTGGGGAATGGTATTTGTATTTTTTGTAATTTATGGATTGCTCGCAATTCCCTTTAAATCGTACTTACAGCCACTGGTGGTGATGAGCATTATTCCTTTTGGCATGATTGGCGCAGTAATTGGCCATTGGATCATGGCTATGGAGCTTACCATTATGAGTTTGCTGGGAATGCTCGCGTTAATTGGGGTCGTGGTGAACGACTCGTTAGTATTGGTTGATTTTATTAATAAAAAGCGCAGTGAAGGGCTCGATTTAATGGAAGCTGTTAAAACCGCCGGCGTAGCGCGTTTTCGACCGGTTATGCTAACTAGTTTAACCACCTTTATAGGCTTAATGCCGCTGCTGTTTGAAAAGGCGACTCAGGCGCAGTTTTTAATTCCTATGGCAGTAAGCCTAGGTTTTGGGATTATATTTGCGACCTTTATAACCTTATTACTCGTTCCGGTTAACTATATGCTGATGGAGCGCTTTCAAGACTGGTTTAAGTAAGTGCAGACTACATAGATAAGTAGAGGTTTCAGGCACTAAGTTTCAGGTACTAGTAAGTAAAGCATCGGACTGTAAAAAATTCAGTTCGGTGTTTTTTATAATAACTAGGTGATTAATAAAATAAGGATATAAAAGTAATTGCTGGGGAATTAAAGTTATTGGAGGTGTTCCCCGAGAATGCGGTGCCCGGTGTCAGTCCTGAAACCTTGAGGTTTCAGGGCGGAAATCTGCGGTTTACCGTAGGCTTCTCGGTACATGCCGAGCTTGCACAATAGTAGACGAACAAAAATCCTGGTATAAAATTTATCGGCTCAGGGACTTAACCAAGCTCCTGCACCCCAGGGAACAAATTCAGTATATAAGACATATTCCAATCCTTAAACCCCAAACGTAAAAAATTAAACCGTTCGCTCAGTTTTCCTGCAAATTTAGGGTCTGTTGACCTTTGCGGATTAAAATTTGTTCAAACTAGGGGCGGTTTAATCGCGGCGCGAGGTTTGTAACCTAGTGGGCTAAGTAAAAACCGAGCAAAGCTTCCGCGTCCTGCTCACGCCCCTTACCTACATCCATGTAGGCAACAAAGAGTAAATCGCCCCTAGGCAGAACTCTTCGGGCAGCGCCTGTTTGGCATTGATGCTGCGTTATCGCCTATTTATGGGGAATAACCACACCACATAGGCTCTGCCTTGCCTAAATACCAAACAGACTGCTGCAAATTTAACCTTGAAGGGTCAACAGACCCTAATCTTGTATTTACTTTTAAGATTGCTTTTTGAACTTAATCAGCTTTTCAATCGCTTGCTTTTGACCTCAGTCATAGAATTCATTGGAGTTGCTTTTTATCGAGTGGTAGCATTGCTTTAATTAGCAAAGCGAAGACGTCATTATGAATAACTTACCAGATTACGAAAAAGCCCAACTTCTTTTAGAGAAAAACGAAATATTTGTATCACCTGCTGAAGCGCATGGCGTTATTAGCGGTTTACTTGCTTGTGGGCTAAGCATTGACGATAAAGAATACTTAGGCTTACTGAGCGACGTATTTAATGATGGCGAGTCGTTTAGCAACGATTTAAAACAGTTTTTTGGTAAAGTTTATCAACAAGTTGTTGAAAGCTTTAACAATGAAGAGTTTCAATTTGATTTGTTTTTACCGAGTGATGACGAAACACTCATCGATCAAGCCAATGGGCTCGTATCATGGGTAGCTGGGTTTATGCTGGGCTTTGGCTTAAAGCAAAAAGACTATGGCAAGCTGTCGGCAGATGTAAAAGAAGTGATTAGCGACTTTAGCGAAATTACGCGCCTTGATACAACCTTTGAAGAAACCGAAGAAGATAGCCAAGCACTGCATGAAGTGATTGAGTACGTACGCGTATCGGCGTTACTATGTTTTGCTGAACTTGGCAAAGAGCAAAACCCACAAAGCAATAAAAAAACACTGCATTAATTTAGTAATACAACAAAAGTAATGGGTTAGTTATTAATGGTTGAAATACAAAAGTCAGAGTTTAAAGCGCGCCGCGAGCGTTTATTGGCGGCAATGGATAGCAACAGTATTGCGATAATTCCTGCTGCAACCGAGCTCACACGTAGCCGAGATACTCATTATCCGTTTCGACAAGACAGTGACTTTTTTTACTTAACTGGTTTTAACGAACCCGATGCGGTATTGGTGTTATGCAAAGACAGTGATACGCCTTCTATATTGTTTTGTTTAGATAAAGATAAACTTGCAGAGGTATGGCACGGCAGGCGCATTGGTTTTGAAAAAGCGCAAAGCGAATACTTATTCGACAAAACTTATGCATTAAGTGAACTAAACGAACAATTATTGAATTTGGTGAACGGCCAACAGATTTTATTTTATGCACAAGGGACGTATCCTGCCTTTGACGGCAAAGTATTTTCAATGCTCAATACTTTGCGCAGTGCCCCCAAAAAAGGCGATACAGCACCGAGTACAATTAAAGATATTCGCCCGTTATTACATGAAATGCGCCTATTTAAATCGCCAAGCGAAATTAACATTATGCGTGAAGGCTGCGAAATAAGTGCCCGAGCACACATGCGTGCCATGCGCTTTTCCCACGTTGGCGCAACCGAGTTTCAATTAGAGGCAGAGCTTCATCATCACTATGCGATGAATGGGGCGCCACATCCAGCTTATGGCACCATTGTCGGTAGTGGCGATAACGCTAATATTTTGCACTACACCCAAAACAGCGATGTATTAAACAATGGCGACCTAGTGCTGATTGATTCAGGTTGTGAGCTACAAGGTTACGCAGCCGACATTACCCGTACTTTCCCCGTTAATGGTAAATTTAGCACCGAGCAAGCTGCGCTTTATAATATTGTGCTTAAAGCGCAAGAAGTCGCATTTAGCGAAGTAAAGCCCGGTGGCTACTTATCGCAGGCTAATAAACTCGCTATGCAAGTGCTAACCCAAGGTTTACTCGATTTAGGTATTTTAACCGGCGACTTTGATGAGCTAATGGCGCAAGGAGCCTGTAAAGAATACTACATGCATGGTCTTGGCCATTGGTTAGGACTCGATGTTCACGATGTGGGCGATTACAAGGTTAATAACCAAGAGCGTGCTTTTGAACCTGGTATGGTACTGACCATTGAACCTGGGCTTTATATTAATAAAGATTCAAACGCACCCAAAAAATACCAAGGCATAGGTATTCGTATTGAAGATAACTTATTAGTAACTGAGTCTGGTCACGAAAACTTAACGATTACCGTGCCTAAAAAAATTAGCGAAATAGAAGCGTTAATGCAAAGCGCTAAAAACGCATAAGCTTGGAGATAAAAGTGGCTAAGCAGTTTGATGTTGTAGTTATTGGCGGTGGTTTAGTTGGCGCAAGTTGCGCACTGAGCATAAGTAAAAAAAATCCCAGCCTACATATTGCCGTGGTTGAAGCAAATCAAGTAACCACAGATTATCACCCAAGTTTTGACGACAGAAGCATCGCACTTGCACAGCAGTCGGTGGAGTATTTACAAAGCCTCAGTTTATTTGAAATAAACGCTCCCTATGCGGCAGCCATAAAAAAAGTCAGTGTGTCAGACAAAGGGCACTTTGGTAAAACTCATATACACAGTGATGAGTTTGCAAAACCCTCATTAGGCTATGTGGTAGAGGTAAACCCATTTGGCAGAGCGCTGCATCAACGTTTAACGCAATCAAATATATCGCTTTTTTGCCCTAATAGCGTAACGGCGATAAAACAAAATACCGAAAGTAATGAACTGACATTACAAAGCAGCGAAAAACTAAGTGCTAAGCTGTTAGTGATTGCCGACGGTGCACAATCGCCAACCCGTCACTTGCTAGGCTTAGGTTTCAATACCCAGCCTTATGAACAAGGCGCGATTATTGCCAATATAGAAGTGGCTGGTGGACATAACCATCATGCGTTTGAGCGTTTTACTCAAAACGGCCCAATGGCCTTATTACCCATGAGTAATAACCGTTATTCGTTAGTATGGTGTATGCGTCAAGAGCATATTGAGCAGCATATGGCATTAAGTGAGTCAGACTTTTTAAGCGTACTGCAAACCACCTTTGGTTATCGTGCAGGGCAATTTATAAAAGTCGGTATGCGCGCCAGTTATCCGCTGGTTTATGGGCAAATAGAATCGTTAACAGCGCACCGTACTGTGGTAATAGGTAACGCGGCACATGCCATTCACCCAATTGCAGGTCAAGGCTTTAATTTAGGGCTGCGCGACGTACAAGTGTTTAGTGACTTAATAGCAAACAGTGAACACGATTTAGGTAGTTATGCCTTTACTCGTCAATATTCAATTAAGCGCAGTGATGATATAAAAACCGTAATGACATTGACCGATGCACTGGTTCGACTTTTTTCAAACTCATCACGGGTGTTAGCGCTTGGTCGTAGTATTGGGCTATTTTCAATGGATTTATTCCCCGCATTTAAAGCCCCATTGGCTAAACAGTTAATGGGACAAGTTAAACAAGGTACACGTTTATGAAACAAGTACAGGTTTGTATAGTGGGTGGTGGCTGCGTAGGTTTAACGCTGGCGCTAGGGCTTGCTAAAGCGAATATCAGTGTGGTTGTGTTAGATGCAGCGCCAACTCAAGCTCCACCGAGCGATGACTATGGTTTACGTGTAAGCGCATTGAGTATTGCCAGCCAAACTTTGCTCGAGCAGTTAAATGTATGGCCACACATAATAGCTGAGCGTGCTTGTGCTTATACGCACATGGATGTACGCGATGCCGACAGCTTTGGAAAAATAGCCTTTAATAACGAGCAACTTGAGCTTGAGCATTTAGGCCACATTGTTGAAAACGATATTATTCGCTTTGCACTAATAAAAGAGCTTGAGCAGCAAAGTAATGCCACACTCATGTTTAATACCGAGTATCAGCAAATACACCAAAGCGAGTCTGATGTATTTATTAATTTAAAAACTGGCGAACCTATTATTGCTAAGTTGCTGGTGGCGGCTGATGGTGCAAATTCAGCGATTCGTAAACAGTTTAATATGGCGCTGAGCTTTAAAGATTACGATCACCATGCGTTAGTAGCGACAGTTAAAACCAAAGAGTCACATGCAAATACCGCACGCCAAGTGTTTTTACCTACAGGGCCGCTAGCGTTCTTGCCATTGAGCGATGAGCATAATCATTCAATTGTGTGGTCTACCAGCCCTAATCATTGTGATGAATTGTTAGCAATGGACGACACCACTTTTAATAAAGCAGTTATGGCTGCAATAGATGGCCAATGCGGTTTATGTGAAGTGCAAAGTAAGCGCGTCGCGTTCCCACTTAAAATGCGTTATGCCCAGCAATGGGTAAATGGCAACGTGGTGCTAATGGGCGATGCAGCGCATACCATTCATCCATTAGCAGGGCTGGGTATGAACCTAGGTCTAAAAGATGCGGCTTATTTAATTGAGCTACTAAGTCAAGACGCCAAAGAATTTGCAAGTACTCGTACACTGCGTGATTACGAGCGCACCCGTAAACTCGATGCACAAAAACACATCGCCATGATGCAAGGGCTAAAAGAGCTATTTGAAGGTGCAAACCCGGTTAAAAAGCTGATTCGTGGAGTAGGGCTTTCGTTAGTTGATAACTTGGGCCCAATCAAACACCTATTCGCTAAAGAAGCGATAGGGAAGTGATAAAGACAAGCGGTCAGTTTTTAGCTGTCAGCTTTCAGCCAAAGAAAAACCGATGTTTAGTTTAAGCATCGGTTTTTTTATAGGCTAATGCTTTCTTTAGTGTAGGCGTACAGTTTGCTGACGCGACGATCGAAGCTCGTAATGCTTTTAAATTAATGAGCTACAAATTCTCTTTTGCTTCATTCACCATATCTTGTAGTGCATCAACTAACAGTGGATCTCGCGAGTTTTGTTTAGCAAGCTTTAGTGCATGTTTCATACTGGTAGCGGCTTCTTTAAACTGTTTGTCAGCCGTGTAACCTTGCGATAATCGCATGTAGGAGTATGCAGCATTAGGATAATCGCGAGTAAAGTGTTTAAGTGTTGTTATCGCTTTTTTAGTGTTGCCAAATTTCTGCTGGCTATGAGCAAATTCTACGTACACATCTTGTGGAATTTTAAGCTCAAATCCGTACTTATCACTAAGTGCTTGGTAATAACCGGTAATCAATGATACATCCGCAAATTTTCCGTGCTCGTCAGTCACTTTAAATATTAGGTCGCTAAATAAGTGAATTAGGCTATCGCTAAGTGCTGGAAGTATGGTGCCCATATGAGTAAAAGTGGGATAATGCTTATATTTCCATTTTAGCTGCGTGGGCATTTGTTGCTCTAAATTTACTAAAGTATTTAATACGCCGGTATAAAAGCGTGCGCCTTCACTTGCAACACTAATAAATAACGCTTGAGCGCCTTTGGGGTTTTTAGTGTATTTAATAATATTACTTTTTAACTCTTCATCACTCCACCAACTATTTGGGCTTATAGCGATGTAGTTGTTAAATAGTGCCGGTTGATTAACTAAAGTATAAAGCGCTAATGTACCAGCATTAGAATGACCAATTAAGGTGTTGTAACCATTAGTTGGGTAGTTGCTATTTATATAGGGCATGAGCTCATCAGACACAAACTTTAAAAAATTATCGGTTTGCCCTGCGTCAGGCCATTTATTTTTAACAAAGGTTTGAAACTCCGTTTTAGGCTCACCTTGTACTTTAGGTAAGTAATCTCGAACGCGGTTGGTTGTATCAATAGCAACAAGCATTGCATTAGGTATCTGCTCGTAATCAATGAGGGATTTTATAACGCCAGACGCCGTATGAAAGTGCTCAACACCATCAAGTAAATAAATAACATAGAGCGGCTGATCGTCTTTTACATTTTCAGGTATGAATATTCTGATAGGTCTGTCTTCGTTAAGTATTTTTGATTGTAGAATGACCTTTTTACCCACGGTTATGTCGGTTGTAGCGGTATCTGCATAGCTTAAAAAAGGTGTACTAAAAGTAAGTATTAACACAAGCGATAGTAAAAGCTTCATAAATATCCTTATTAAATAATGTGTTGTTTAATAATTGCACGGCTTTAGATTTGAGTAAATGTTTATATTTTAGGGGCAAATGTAGGGCTTAAGTAATTAAAAGCTTCGCTTTTCAAGCGAGCAAGTTCGCGCCTACCTAGTAAATATTAAACACTTATCTTTATTTTACTTATTGATATAAAGGGAGCATCCAATAATCTCTTCCCGAACCCCGAACCCCGAACCCCGAACCCCGAACCCCGAAGCCCGACCCCCGAAGCCCGAACCCTTATCTATTAAAGCTTAAAAAACCTGCTTGCTTAATTATCCTACTAAGCGTAAAATGCGCGCTCATTTCGGCTTTTAAACTATTAATTCCTTGCCTTAAACCGACCGGCCGAAACGGTAGAAGGCTCTATTAACCGTAAGGAATATCCATGCGTCATTACGAAATCGTATTCATGGTTCACCCTGATCAGAGTGAGCAAGTATCTGGTATGATCGAACGTTATACTGGTTCTATCACTGAAGCAGGTGGTACTATCCACCGTCTTGAAGACTGGGGCCGTCGTCAACTGGCTTACCCAATCAACAAGCTTCATAAAGCTCATTATGTTCTTATGAACGTTGAAGCACCAACTGAAGTAATCAGCGAGCTAGAAACTACTTTCCGCTACAACGATGCAGTGCTTCGTAACTTAGTTATGCGTACTAAAAACGCTGTAACTGAAGCGTCTCCTCTTGTAAGAGAAGAGAAGAAAGAAGCACCAGCTGCTTAATTGTTTTGAGTCCTAGCATGGCACGTAGTCAGCAGTTACTATAATGGTTAGCCCATATACGAATCAGCTGGTTATATCGGGGGTTGTTTGTAAAACACCCAAGTTTAGCCAAAGCCCCGCGGGCATACCGCATTGTATTTTTGTTGTAGAACATAAATCAATGCAAGTTGAAGCAGATCTTAACCGTAATAGTTATGTTAGGCTTCAGGTGGTTGCCAGTGGTAAGCAAATGCAACAACAGACTCAACATTTGCACGTTGGGCAGGCATTGCAAGTGAGTGGTTTTTTAAATCGCCACGAAGGTCGTAACGGCCTTAGCCAATTGGTTTTGCATGCTCAGCATATAGAAAGAATTATTTGAGGAATTAATCTCATGGCACGTTATTTCAGACGTCGTAAGTTCTGCCGCTTTAAAGCGGAAGGCGTACAACAAATCGATTACAAAGATCTAGCTACTCTTAGAAACTATGTTACAGAAAGTGGCAAAATCGTACCTAGCCGTATCACAGGTACTAGCGCTAAATACCAGCGCCAGCTAGCAACTGCTATTAAGCGTGCTCGCTACTTAGCCCTTCTTCCATACACTGACTTACATAAGTAAGCAGCGGATTAACACGTTTTTAAAAGGTGTAGAAACATGCAAGTTATTCTACTAGATAAGATCGCTAACCTAGGTGGCCTAGGTGACCAGGTTGTTGTTAAATCTGGCTTCGCACGTAACTTCCTTTTCCCACAAGGTAAGGCAGTTCCTGCAACTAAAGCAAACATTGAAACGTTTGACGCACGTCGCGCAGAACTAGAAGCAAAAATCGCTGAACAGTTAACTGCAGCACAAGCACGCGCTGACAAACTTGAAGCATTAGCAGAAGTTACATTAGTATCTAAAGCTGGTGACGAAGGTAAATTATTCGGTTCAATCGGTACTCGTGACATCGCTGACGCTATCTCAGCTGTTGGTGTTGAAGTTGCTAAATCAGAAGTTCGTTTACCTCTAGGTACTATCCGTGAGACTGGCGAATTTGACGTTGCAATCGCAGTACACTCAGACGTAACAGCTACTATTAAAGTAATCGTTATTGCTGAAGCTTAATTTTTAAAATTAAGTTAAAAAAAACCGTGCTTTGCACGGTTTTTTTGTGTTTAAAATTTATAACCCAAAGTAATAAATTGTTTGTTGTGGATTAAATCAAACACTTTTCTAAGTTAAACCTTTATTTTCAAAAAAAATTTTATTTCATTTAAACCTTTCTATTTCTCCTCGCGTCTAATAAGTTAAATTGCAATTACATAATTATAAACAGGAAAAATTTGCGATGTTAATGGACGCTAATCAGCCAATAACTGATCAAGTGCAGCAAATGCTTATTGATCAAGTTAAAAACGGCGACCAGTTAGCCTATAAAGCGCTCTATGACATGCATAAAGCAAAAGTTTATGGCTTATGCCTGAGGCTAATTGCCGATGAGGGGCATGCGCAAGATGCAACTCAAGAAGTATTTGTACAGGTATGGCACAAAATAGCGCAATTTGATGGGCGTTCGCAATTTTCTACCTGGCTTTACAGTGTCACCAGTAATATTGCTATTAGCTATGTGCGTAAGCAAAAACATTGGGTTAATAAAGTTATTAGCTTTGAACAAAGCGGTATGGATGAGCAATCTGCAAATGACTGCAATGGCTTAAATGGCTTAGATAAATTAATCGTTAGGCTGCCTGATCGCGCAAGAATGGTATTTGTACTGTATGCCGTTGAAGGTTATAGGCATGAAGAAATAGCAACCTTGCTAGGCATGGCTGTAGGCTCTAGTAAGGCGCAATATCATCGTGCAAGGCAATTATTAAAACAGTGGTACGAAAATGAGTAAAACAAATTTTGATGACTACTTAAATGAGTCGCTAACACAATTAAATAAAAATATAACACCCGATAAAGAGCTCTGGGATGGGATTGAGCGCGCCATAATGACTAATAAGCAGGCAAGCACAGTTAAGAGTGTAGTTTGGCCGAAGCTAACTGCTATTGCAGCATGTTGTGTGGCTGCTTTGGTTAGCACTATGGTGTTTTTTACATCTCCAGAGACAAATACCGCTGTGGCGATGAGTGATTTTTTTACTAAGCAAAAACAAAGTTTACTTGTTCAATACCAAAGCCAAGCTGCACTAACAGATAACTGGCAAGTACAGCTACAAGAACTTGAAGATGCTGAGCAGGCTATAAAGCAAACACTTGAAAATGAACCACAAAATAAGGCGCTACTGTCTATGTTAGCGCAAGTATATCAACAACAACTCGACTTAATTAACAAGGTGCATGCACCGCGTTGGCAACAAATCTAGGAGAAATAAATGAAAGCAATAATACTTGGAATCGCTTTATTACCAATGGCTGTATTTGCCGGTGAAAAAATAGAACAACAAATTGAAGTACCAAACGGTGGCGTTATTCATATAGAAAATCAGCGCGGCAATGTAAATATTATGGGCTGGGAGAAAAATCAATTTAAAGTGAGCGGCGAGCTTGATGATAAAGCACAAGGCTACACTCTTAAAACACAGGGTAATAAAACTCAGTTTATTGTAAAAATGCCTGATCTTTCAAACTGGGATAATAACAATAATGGCTCAACGCTAACTATTTTCATGCCGCAAAGCAGTGCGCTGGAGTATGTTGGGGTTAACGCTTCAGTAACTGCAAAAGAGTTAAAAAGAGGCACTGAAATTGATGTAGTCAATGGCGCCATTACAGTAAATGATCTTAACGGCGATATTAAGCTTACTAGTGTTAACGGTGACATCAACGCAAAAAACCTCAGTGGTAAAGTGCAATTTGAAACTGTAAATGGCGCAATTGATGATCAGCAATCTAACGGAGAAGTTCGTTTTAATGCGGTTAATGGGAATATAAAATCAAACTCGACTGCCAATGATATTCGCTTAGAAAATGTAAACGGTGATATCAATCTTACCTTCGATGCAATCAAAGAGTTACAAATAAGCACTGTAAATGGCGAAGTTGAAGTGCGTATTAATCGCCTTTTAAGTGATGCTGATGTAAGTTTTGAATCTGTAAGTGGCAATGCTGAGTTTTACTTTCCAGCTGATTTATCGGCACAATTTGAAGTGCAAGCCCATGCCGGCGGTAAAATTGACAACCAGCTAACGAGCGACCAAGTGCAAAAAGCCAAATATGGCCCAGCAAGTGGAATTAAGTTTAATACTAATGGCACCGATGCCAGTGTAGAAATGAATACCATAAGTGGGACGATTGGACTTAAGCGTCAATAATCATCCATTTTATTTTAAGTTACAAAAAGCAGGAAAGATTTCCTGCTTTGCTATTTGCACAGCCCCGCCAAGTCGATAGAATAGAGCCATTCAATTTTAGTACTGTGAAGTTATGGCCAAACCAGATAAGCAAGTCGACACTCTTAAAGTTCCTCCCCATTCAATAGAAGCTGAACAATCTGTTTTAGGTGGTTTAATGCTTGATAATCAAGCATTTGATCGCGTAGCTGAACTTGTTGTGTCACAGGACTTTTATACCCGTACCCATAAGCTTATTTTTGAGGCAATGACAGCACTGGCTGAAATTGGCGATCCGATTGATTTAATTACTATTTCTGAAAGTTTAGAAAAAAATAATCAGCTTTCAGGGATTGGCGGCTTTGCGTATTTAGCCGAAATAGCTAAAAACACCCCAAGTGCTGCTAATATTGATGCTTACGCTAGCATTGTACGCGAACGTGCAGTTGTGCGTGAAATGATTGGTGTTGCCAATGAAATTGCTGAGGCAGGCTTTAACCCAGAAGGGCGCACAAGTCACGATTTACTCGACTTTGCTGAGAGCAAAGTATTTAAAATTGCTGAGCAACGTACAAAAAGTAGTGATGGCCCGCAAAGCATTCACAACATACTTGAAAAAACCGTTGATAAAATAGAAGAGCTTTATCAGTCACCACAAGATGGTGTTACCGGTGTAAGCACAGGTTACGCTGATTTAGATAAAATGACGACTGGTCTGCAGCCCTCAGATTTAATTATTGTAGCAGCACGTCCATCGATGGGTAAAACTACCTTTGCGATGAACCTTGCTGAGCATGCAGCAATGACCCAAGACAAGCCTGTACTTATCTACTCACTAGAGATGCCCTCTGAACAAATTATGATGAGGATGCTGGCGTCCCTTGGCCGAATTAACCAAACCAAAGTACGTACTGGTCAGCTAGATGACGATGACTGGGCGCGCCTTTCATCAACCATGGGGTTACTCATGGAAAAAGGCAAAATGTATGTTGATGACGCCTCAGGCTTAACACCCACTGATGTACGTTCACGTGCACGTCGTATTGCCCGCGATCATGGTGGTATTAGTATGATCATGGTCGATTACCTACAATTAATGCGCGTACCTAGCTTGTCAGATAATCGTACCTTAGAAATTGCCGAAATTTCACGTTCACTTAAAGCATTAGCAAAAGAATTACAGTGTCCGGTTGTTGCACTATCGCAGCTTAACCGTACCCTAGAGCAACGTGCTGATAAACGCCCAATTAACTCAGATTTGCGTGAGTCGGGCTCTATTGAGCAAGATGCCGATTTAATCATGTTTATTTATCGTGACGAAGTATACAACGAAGACAGTACTGATAAAGGTGTTGCAGAAATTATCATCGGTAAACAGCGTAACGGTCCGATTGGTAAAGTGCGCCTAACCTTCCAAGGTCAATTCTCTCGCTTTGATAATTATGCGGGGCCTGCTGTAGATGATGATTACTAATGCGCTTAGCTATTGCCGAAATTAACTTACAAGCACTTGCTCATAATTTAGCGCAAGTGCGACAGTTTGCGCCTAACAGTAAAGTTATGGCGGTATTAAAAGCCAATGCTTATGGCCATGGTTTAGTTAAAATAGCGCAGCACCTTAATGATGCCGACGCATTTGCAGTGGCACGAATAGATGAAGCGCTCGCACTTCGAGCAGGCGGGCTGACCAAGCCTATTGTGTTGTTGGAAGGTTTTTTCCATCAAGATGACTTGCCGATTTTATTAGCCAATAACTTTCAAACCATAATCCATGATGAAAACCAGCTCAGAGCACTTGAAAATGCAAAGCTCGATGCACCAATCAGTTGCTGGTTAAAAATCAATACGGGTATGCATCGTTTAGGGGTTGCACCGACGCAATTGAATGATTTTTATCAGCGCTTGCAAGCGACTAATAACGCTAAAGATACAATCAATTTAATGACGCACTTTTCCAGTGCCGATGATGTTAATGATCCCAAAACAGCTGAGCAAATTGCTTTGTTTGATTCATTAGTGCAAGGCAAACAACAAGCACATTGTTTAGCAAATTCGGCCGGTATTATTGCTTGGCCTGCCGGTCATGGCGAGTGGGTGCGTCCAGGCTTGATGATGTATGGTGTATCACCAATGCTTAACACTTCAGGCAAAGATCATCAGCTTAAGCCGGTGATGCGCTTAACTACTAAGGTTATTGCAATTCGCGATGTTGATGCTGCGCAAGGTGTTGGTTATGGTGGCAGTTGGCAAAGTGCTCAGCCGACTAAGCTTGCAGTGGTTGCTATGGGCTATGGTGATGGTTATCCGCGTCATGCTAAACATGGTACCCCAGTAGTGATTGCTGGCAAACGTTATGGTATTGCTGGCAACATCTCTATGGATATGATCAGTGTTGATATTGGTGAAAATGCTGATGGCATCAAAGTCGGCGATGAGGTAGTAATGTGGGGCCCTGAGTTGCCGGTAGAAGAAATTGCACAATGTGCTGATACTATATCTTACGAGTTATTGTGTAATATTACACCGCGCGTAAGTTATGAGTACCAGCGCTAATATTTATTTTAAAAATACCCATTAAGTTTACATTGCTAGAATGATCGTGATGCTCACTTAATCGGTATCGTTACTCTTTTATAAAGTAAATATCGCTAAAGCCCATGCGAGCAAATTCTTGATCACGAAAGTTACGCACTGCCGATGACCCTTTAGAGGTCATTTCAATTTGGCGTACCATGTTTAAGTAGTTAGTTAAATCGATACCTTCGGCAGCCGCAATAGCCTGATACATATCGTGGTATTTATCTTTGGCGAAGTTAATTTCGCGCGGTTGATTTTTAAAAGTGTAGGTAATTCTGCGTGCCATAATGAGCTCATTTAAGTTGAGTGTTAGTGTAATTTTACACTGTATTTAAGTTGCGTTGAATGATTAGTTGAAATCAAATAATTAAAAAGGTGAGTTTGAAATGAAGTTATCAGTAGAGATCAGTAAATACCCGCTCCACCAAGATTACATTCCTTTTATTAAAGGCTTTATCGACAGAGTTAATGCCTACGAAGAACTCAAAGTGATCACTAATACGATGTCGACCCAAATATTTGGTGATTATGATCTAGTTATGCAAGTGATCAGCACAGAAATTAAACATTCATATGAGCAATTTGGTAAAGCTATATTTGTGTGTAAATTTATTTCGGGCGATTTATCTCCCGAATAACCTCTTAACAAACACGGTCGTTTTATAATGATGGATTTTGTAACGCAAATACTCAGTGGTTTTACTGCTATGTCGCATTGGGAATATATTGCGGTTGCTTTGTCGATGGCGTATTTATTACTGGCCATTAAAGAGAACTTATGGTGCTGGCCTGCGGCTTTTTTTAGTACGCTTATTTATACCATTATGTATTGGAATGGCGCGCTGCTAATGGAGTCGTTACTAAACTTTTATTATATGTATATGGCGGTGTTTGGTTGGGTCGTGTGGCGCAAAGGCAAGGCTAATCAAGCGCAGCGACTAATTACATCCTGGCCGGTAAACCGACATATTATTTTAATTGTACTGACTACATTAGTGTCATTAGCAATTGGTTATGTAATGCAAAACTATACGCATGCAGATTTTGCGTATCTTGATAGTTTCACAACTTGCTTTGCTGTGGTTACTACGTATCTGGTAGCTAAAAAAGTACTAGAAAATTGGCTCTATTGGATAGTCATTGATGCGGCCTCTATGTATTTGTACTATGAAAAAGGCTATTACCCAACCCTTGTTTTATTTGTATTTTATACCGTTATGGCAGCATGGGGATTTAAAACGTGGTACGAAGAATACGAGCAAAGCCAAGCCAAGCCCATGGCGCAACTTTAATCTATGAATCAGCATTCTCAGTTAGTTAATATTTGTAGCGCGTTTTTAGTACCGAGCACAATAACCTCAACAGAGTATTTGGTTAACGGTTTAAGCAACGATAACTTTTTGATCCGTACTGACAGCCAAGCTTATTTATTAAAGTGTTATAAATCGTATTGGCCACAAGTAGGGTTACATGCCCAGTATGAGCTCAGTAAACAACAAGTTTGCTCTGCTCCCATCTGGCTTGATAAGCAAAATAAGCGCGCAGCTTTTAACTATATTGATGGCGACGTCGCGCAGTCTTATTTGGCGATGCCGCTACTGACTAAACTTGTTAAGCTTCATGCGTATACAACTAATAATGAGGCAATGAATATAGCTTTGGAATTGCAAGCCTATCAGCATTTATTAGTGTTTAAACAGTATGAAAAGCTCATAAACAAGACATTAAAAAGCATAGCCAACATGCCCGTAGATAGCGGCTTTTGCCATAACGACTTAGTCAAAGAAAATATCGTGGTAAACCCGCAAGGCGTTTATTTAATCGATTTTGAGTATGCTCAAACAAATGATGTGTATTTTGATCTTGCTGCGTTAGCGGTTAGTTTTAAATTAGATGCTTCAGGCAAGCAGGCTCTGCTTAACAATTACAAAACGCACACCCTATCAGAACAATTTTATTTATCTATGCATAAACTCAATTGCTATCAGTTAGTTTACTTACTGTTATGTATAGGTTGGTATGAGCAACGCGCTATAAACAATCAGGTTGTTGTATTGCGCGCGCAACTGGATGAGCTTATTGCTTTAATGGAGGGTTAAAGTCCGCCAAAGCGTTCCGCAAGCTCTTTGTATTTTGCTACTTCATCAGCGTCAAATTGCATTTCGCCGTTATCATCTTCTGATTTAGCGATTAATAGGCTTTCTCGAGCAAGGCGTTTAACGCGCTCTGCTTTTACACCTAAAAATTCAGCAACTTGCTCTGTTGACATTAACTTCATAATTACTTCCTCGTGTTTAATCTTTCCGTTCAGTGACAATAATAGATAATATGTGTCTAAAGCGTTACTGTTTTTTTATAGAATATAAACAAATAGCGCTTTTTTTACCTTTTGTGAAGTGATTAGTTTAAATTATAGACATGTAAACGAATCATGCTGGCATTTATACAAAGATGCCTTTATTATTGCGCATGCTAAAGCATTGATATCGCGAGTTGATGTGGCGGCAACAAATGTGCTCTCGTGGTGAAATGGATATCACGTGGCCCTCCGGAGGCTAAGTTGTAGGTTCGATCCCTACCGAGAGCGCCATTTGCGTTTAAAGTATCATTTCCTGCTTCTTCCTCAAAATACCTACAATTATTTAAATCAGTCCGCTGCCTTACCTTATTTAATTTTCGATAATAAAATATGTAGCAATCTATTTTATACCTTTAGGCGTATATTCATTGCTGAGCTTATGGTTTATTCTTGATGGTGCGTATAATTATTGATGTTAATCATTTATTATTACCCTGAACTCAAAAGCTAGACTTTTATGGCTAAATAATGCTATTTAAAGTATATATTCATTAATTATAGAAACCCTCATTTTTATGCTAATCACCTTACCTATATCAGAACTCGTTCCAGGCATGTACGTAAATAGCGTTACTAAGCAGCAGGAGAGTGTGGATGGCATAAAAATTAAAACCAGTGGTTTGGTTCGTGATAAATCAATCATTCAGCGTTTAATTACCGAAGGGGTGCTTGAGCTTCTCATCGACTTTACAAAAAGTGATGTCGCCGTACCAGCTAAATACAAAGAAAAACAAAAACCACAAGCTCCTGTAGCTAAGCAAGATAAGCCTGTTAAGGCAAAGGTTGCTATAAGCTTAGAGCAAGAGTTTGCAAAAGCCAGTGTGAGTTATGATGCGCACAACAGAAAACTACAAAGTATTTTTGGTGATTTAACATCAGGTTTGTCACTTAATATTGAAGCGCTCAATGAAATAAGTAATGAAATAGTGAGCTCTGTATTTCGTAATGAACACGCCATGACTATTTTAACTCGGATCAAAGATAAGCACAGTTACAACTGGCGTCATATGATCAACTGCACCATTTTTACAGCGGTGTTTGCTAAATACTTAGGTTATAAACGCGCTGTTGTGCAAGAGCTTGCAATGGGGGCTTTAATGCATGACTTAGGTCAGGCTAAGTTACCGCAAGGGATATTTTCCAAACCAGGAAAAGTCACGGGTAACGAAATGACGGCAATAAAAAAGCATGTCGCACAAAGCTTAGGATTGTTAAAAGGCGGAAAAGGTATTACGCCTTTAATGCTTGATATGATTGTAAATCATCATGAGCGTCTTGATGGTTCAGGCTATCCAAGAGGTGTAGATGGAAGCAAATTAAGCCGCCCAGCTCGGATCATTGCCATTGTAGACGTATACGATGCATTGACAGCAGATAGACCGCATCAAGAGGGGGATGAGCCAATTAATGCGCTTCGCTATTTGTTAGCTAACAAACAGCTGTTTGATGCAGAGTTAGTACAGTTATTTATTAAGTGTTTAGGTGTACACCCAGTAGGGACTATTGTTAAGTTAACCAATGAGCGATTAGCGTTGGTGCTAGAGGGCAATCATTCAAACCCTATCAAACCTAAAGTGAAGCTTTTTTACAACGCTAAACATAACCATCATGTTACCGCAAAAGATATAGATTTAAGCTTAAATAATAACGAGATAAAAATACAGGCAAGTGTTAAACCTGCTGATTATAAGATTAATTTGCCTCGGCTTTTAAAAGAGCATTTACTGCTTTAGCGTTACATCTTCTTTTTTCGTTTGTTTTAACAGAAATATAGCCACCCAAAAAACAACTTCCCATCAGCGTTAACCACAGTAATGTGCCTAATTCTACATGCAGCGCTAAGCAACAAAAAACCAAAGAAATAATCGCCATGGCAATGGCTGCGAGCCAATATTGATTGACAGGATTGTCACATTTCCCAGCACGCGTACACGCGCAATAATTTGCCTTATAAAAGAAATAAACACTAATGCCGCAAAAAATAAGCCCAGCAAGAATAAGTAAAATGATCACAGTTTTCTCCCTTTGTGATTTTAATTGCAGTGTAAATTGCAAAGTATTTCAAGTCAATGCAAATAAGAATTAATCTCATTAGAGTATATACTCTAATACCACACTTCTTGTCCGATGAGTTTTAAATAGTTGTTAAATTGTCGTTAAAAAACGTGTTTTTTGGCCTTTTTTAACGTTTTAGTAAGGTTTTTTATAAAAAATTAAGGTAGGGTACGCAGGTTTGAAACTCTAATAACAACACACATAGCTATCCAAACAGTAAGTTTGGCTAAGGACACAACAATGAAATTTACTAAAACTCTTATTGCGGCATCGCTGGCATTTGTTTCAGCTGATACTTTTGCAGCGGCTTTTCAGCTTGCTGAGCAAAACGTATCTGGTTTAGGTCGTGCATACGCAGGTGAAGCATCTGTAGCAGACGATGCGTCTGTGGTTGCACGTAACCCAGCATTAATGACGTTGTTTAAAGAGAAGCAACTTAGTGTTGCAGCTATGGCTGTCATTCCTGATGTGAGCCTTAAAGGCACAGGTAATGCTTACGGTTTGGATAACAGCGTACTAGATGATGACAGCATTGCACCAAGCGCGATTATTCCAGCAGGTTATTTCACTATGCCAGTAAACGATAAAGTATCGGTTGGGTTTGGTGCTTTTTCTAACTTTGGCCTTGCTACTGAGTTTAACGATGATTACGCAGCTGGCCAAATTGCCGGTGAAACTGAAATTGTTACTGTAAACATGAACGCAAGTGTTGCTTATAAAGTATCAGAGCAGTTTAGCTTTGGTATTGGTTTGAATGCAATTTATGCAGAAGCGAAGATTATCCGTAAGTTTGGTGTAGTACCTCCTGTAAACCCTGCTATTGCTTCTATTCCTGCAAGTGCTGATGCTGTTCACCTTGAAGGTGATGATATGGGCTACGGCTTAAACATCGGCTTAATGTATCAGCTAGATGAAAATAGCCGCTTTGGTTTTAACTACCGTACAGAAACAGATATTACTTTTGAAGGTGAATACTCGAATGAACTACCTTCATTTATTCCTGGTGGATTAAACGGACAGCTTGAATTACCGGGCTCTGTTGAAATTACATTGCCAGCAATTGCTGAGTTCTCAGGCTCTCATCAGTTAGACGAGAAACTAGGCGTTCACTACAGCGTATTATGGACAGGTTGGAGCAGCTTTGACTCATTAGAAGCACAAGTAACAGCGCCTACAGGTGACAAGTTCAGCGCGTTTGAAAAAACAGAAGATTTCTCTGATGCAATGCGCTA
This sequence comes from Pseudoalteromonas sp. 23_GOM-1509m, assembly GCF_000518425.1. NCBI lineage: Bacteria > Pseudomonadati > Pseudomonadota > Gammaproteobacteria > Alteromonadales > Pseudoalteromonadaceae > Pseudoalteromonas > Pseudoalteromonas sp. 23_GOM-1509m. The sequence goes on along the minus strand of NZ_JADO01000010.1, from coordinate 57,993 downwards.
CTCAATCGGTGCTGATTACCAATACAGCGAAAACTTAATGCTACGTGCCGGCTTTGCGTTTGATGAGTCGCCAGTGTCACAACAACATTTATCAATTTCTATTCCTGATACAGACCGTTTCTGGTTCTCGTTCGGTGGTAACTACGCGATTGATCAAAACTCAAATGTTGATTTGGGTGTGAGTGTATTACGTGGTAAAACGCAAAAGTTCACTGAAAAAGTAGAAAGCGAAACGCTACCTCAGCAATGGTCTTTTGAATCAAAAGGTCATGCAGTACTTATTGGTGCTCAGTATAACTACACGTTCTAATTCTGCCTAGAGCCTAGAGCCTAGACATAAAAAAGCCGCTTACTTCAAATGAAGTAATCGGCTTTTTTTATACTTATAAATTAACTGTTTACGAATGGCATAAGCCATCCGTAACGGTTTAATTATAAGCTTTCAATCTTAGTTTTTTGCTCAAGTAGCTTAGTTTTAGCATCGGTAAATTCAGCTAGCTTAGCATTTTCTTTAGCCAGTACGGCTTCAGGTGCGTTGTTAACAAACTTTTCGTTAGCGAGTTTGTTTTGCACTTGGGCTAGCCCTTTTTCTGCTTTTTCAAGTTGCTTGTTAATACGTGCAAGCTCGGCTTCAACGTCAATTAAGCCCGCCATTGGGATCATAATCTCAAGATTGCCAACATAAGAGGTCGCACACGCTGGAGCATCGTCTTTGTTTTCAAGCAGGGTAAACGCTTCAAGCTTAGCTAATGACGCTAGGAATGATTCATTCTCGTTTATACGGCGTACATCATCGCTTGATGCGTTAGCCAGTAAAACGCTAAGTGGTTTACTTGGGCTGATATCCATTTCACCACGAATATTACGAATCGCTAAAATGAATTGCTTAACCCACTCTAAATCGTCCATTGCTTGTGCATCAACATTGGCTTGGTTATAAACAGGGAAACCCTGAACCATAATACTGGTACCCGCTGTTTCAAGGCCTGCAAGTGGCGCAACACGTTGCCAAATCGTTTCTGTGATGTAAGGCATCATTGGGTGCATTAAACGCAGTAAGCTTTCAAGTACGGTAATAAGGGTATGACGTGTACCGCGTTGCTGTGCTTCATTACCTTTAAATAATACCGGCTTCGTCAGCTCTAAGTACCAATCACAGAACTGGTTCCAGGTGAATTCATAAAGCGTGTTCGCCGCTAAATCAAAACGGTAGTTATCAAGGTGTTCGGTGCAGGTTTTAACCGTTGCTTCATATTGGCCTAAAATCCAACGATCAGCTAACGAGTACTGTTTTTCACTGTCGTTAAAGCCACAGTCTTGCTCTTCTGTGTTCATTAATACGTAACGGCTTGCGTTCCACAATTTATTACAGAAGTTACGGTAACCTTCAAGACGGTTCATATCCCAGTTGATATCACGACCGGTTGATGCCATGGCAGCTAAAGTAAAGCGCAGTGCGTCGGTACCGTGTGCTTCAATACCGTTTGCAAATACTTTGCGGGTATCTTTTTCAATTTTAGCGGCAAGTTTAGGCTGCATCATATTACCAGTACGCTTTTGTACTAAGTCTTCAAGGCCAATGCCATCAATCATGTCTAGTGGGTCAAGTACGTTACCTTTTGACTTAGACATTTTATCGCCGTTATCGTCACGTATTAAACCAGTTACATAAACTGTTTTGAATGGCACTTGTGATTTACCATTTTCATCTTTTATAAAGTGCAGCGTCATCATGATCATACGTGCAACCCAGAAGAAAATGATATCAAAACCGGTTACCAACACGTCAGATGGGTGGAAAGTTTTTAAGTCATCAGTATTCTCTGGCCAACCTTGAGTTGAGAACGTCCACAGTGCTGATGAGAACCAGGTATCAAGAACGTCTTCGTCTTGGCTTAGTGCTACGCTATCTGCAATATTGTTGTCGCGGCGTACTTCTGCTTCATCACGACCAACGTATACGTTGCCTTCGCTATCGTACCAAGCTGGAATACGGTGACCCCACCAAAGCTGACGTGAAATACACCAATCTTGTACGTCATTCATCCACGAAAAGTACATGTTTTCGTATTGCTTAGGTACAAATTGAATGTTGCCGTTTTTAACTGCGTCTTTTGCAGGTTCAGCAAGTGGTGCAACACGCACATACCACTGATCAGTTAGTAGTGGTTCGATAACAACACCAGAACGGTCACCGTAAGGAACGGTTAAGCCGTGGTCTTCAATTTTTTCAAGTAGGCCGAGCTCTTCAAATTCAGCAACAATGGCTTTTCGTGCGTCAAAACGGTCAAGGCCATGCAGGCGCTCAGGAATAGGCGCGTCAAATTCAAGTTCTTTACCATCAAAGGTGTAGGTTTCACCTTTTGTTAAAATAGCCGCGTCTTTATCGAAGATATTAATCATCGGCATTTGATGACGTTTACCTACTTCGTTATCGTTAAAGTCGTGCGCAGGGGTGATTTTTACACAGCCTGTACCTTTGTCTTTATCGGCATGTTCATCGGCAACAATTTTAATACGACGATTAACAATCGGTAGTAAAATCTCTTTACCGATTAGGTCTTGATAGCGCTCGTCATCTGGGTTTACTGCAACCCCTGAGTCACCCAGCATGGTTTCTGGGCGCGTGGTTGCAACAACAATGTAGTCTTTACCGTCTTGTGTTTTTACGCCATCAGCAAGTGGATAACGTAAGTTCCACATGTGGCCTTGTTTGTCTTTGTTTTCAACTTCAAGATCAGAAATCGCCGTGTGTAATTTTGGATCCCAGTTTACTAGGCGTTTACCGCGGTAAATTAGGTTTTCTTTATGAAGGCGTACAAACACTTCTTTAACAGCTTCTGATAGGCCATCGTCCATGGTAAAGCGTTCACGGTCCCAATCAACAGAAGCACCAAGGCGACGAAGTTGTTTTGTAATCGTGCCACCAGACTCGTTTTTCCATTCCCAAATTTTATCGATGAATGCATCACGGCCTAAATCGTGGCGTGTTTTACCTTCTTCTGCCGCAAGCTTACGCTCTACTAGCATTTGTGTGGCAATACCTGCGTGGTCAGTACCTACTTGCCACAACGTATTGTTACCTTGCATACGTTTAAAGCGCGTTAAGGTATCCATGATAGTATCTTGGAAAGCGTGGCCCATGTGTAAGCTACCCGTGACATTTGGCGGCGGGATCATAATTGAATATGGGGTGCCTTGGCCAGATGGCTTAAAGTAGCCTTTTTGTTCCCAGTCTTGATAGAGAGACTGTTCAATATCTTGCGGATTGTAGGTTTTATCCATTACACAGAACCTTAAATAAGTACTTAAATGAGTTAGTTAGCTTTGTACGCAGTGAGCGTTAGCGATTAATATCTTGCGTGGTGATATTGGCACCGAGTTGGCGTAGTTTTTTAAAGCGCTCACGAGCGGCTTGTTTGGCTACGGGCTCTACGGGTACAAAATCAAAAACTTGGTTAAACCGACGAATAAAATCCGGTAAGTGATTGGCCAAGTTAATTAATACTTTACGATTACCAACGGGTGGTGTTGTGCCTATTTCTACAGGTGCGCCGCCTTTTGGGCCTTCGCCTTGTAAATTGTGAGGTACAAAACTGTCGGCATCAAATGTCCAAATAGTTTCGTCAATGCTGTTGGCGGTTTCTTCGCTATCTACAAAAATAAATACGCGTTGACCAAGCCGATACTGTTGCCCAGCTATTTGAGCTGCTAAAGCAAAGTGATCATCGGCTTTAGCTAATGACTCATCTTGTTGCTTTAAAATGAAAAACTGGGCATTCATGTTCATTGTATCGGGATTTCCCATGACATTGATTGTGCTGTTATTAAATACACACAAATTAAGAAGGGGATTTTGCCATATAACGGGGTTTGCTTCAATTAATACCCAATAAATAAGGCGCTTTAAAAGCGCCTTATTTTATACTCTACATTGAGCTGTGAAGCCCTGTGTTAGTTTGTTAGTCGTGAGTTGCTTCGCTAATACCAGCTCGGTTTAATAAATACTGAGTCAGCATAGGAACAGGACGACCTGTTGCGCCTTTTTTAGCGCCGCTGCGCCATGCAGTACCGGCAATATCTAAATGAGCCCAATTATACTTTTTAGTAAATTTAGATAAGAAACAGGCCGCGGTAATAGTACCTGCTGCGCGCCCACCTAAATTAGTAAAGTCGGCAAACGGGCTTTCAAGTTGATCTTGATAATCATCCCATAATGGCAGTTGCCATGCACGATCGCCACTTTGCTCAGACGCTTTTAATAAATCATGCGCCAGTGGATTATGATTAGCTAATAAACCCGTAGCATGGGCACCTAAAGCAACAATACATGCACCGGTTAAGGTTGCAACATCAATCACGGTTTCTGGTTCAAAACGTTCAACATAGGTCAGCGCATCACATAATACTAAACGGCCTTCGGCATCGGTGTTAAGTACTTCAACCGTTTGCCCAGACATAGTTGTTAGTATGTCTCCTGGGCGATAGGCGTTTGAGCTTGGCATGTTTTCACAGCCGGCTAAAACTCCAATTACGTTTATAGGTAGCTGCATTTGTGCAAGCGAGCGCATAGCGCCAATAACACCAGCTGCGCCCCCCATGTCGTATTTCATTTCATCCATGCCTTCGCCTGGTTTTAATGAAATACCGCCTGAGTCAAAGGTTAAGCCTTTACCAACGAGAACGATAGGCGCTTGGTCATCGCTTGCGCCTTTGTAGTTAATTACCGACATAACTGATTCGTTATCACTGCCACGACCTACTGCTAGGTATGAGTTCATTCCTAGTTCGGCCATTTTATCTTCGCCAATTAGCTCAACAGTGATGTTATCAAAATTAGCTTCCAGTTCTTTGGCTTGCTCGCCAAGGTACGCTGGATTACAAATATTAGGCGGCATATTAGCAACGTCTTTACACAGCTTACTACCTGCTGCAATCGCTAAACCATGCTCAATAGCACTTTCGCCTATAGTCAGTTCACGGCGCGTAGGCACATTAAACACCATTTTACGTAGTGGGCGGCGAGGGTCTACTTTTTTACTTTTCAGCTGATTAAAGGTGTAAAGGCAATCTTGTGTTGTTTCAACAGCTTGACGTACTTTCCAATAGGTATCACGCCCTTTAACATGTTGTTCAGTTAAAAAACACACGGCCTCCATTGAACCCGTTTCGTTTAGCGTGTTGATAGTTTTAGAAATAATTTGCTTATATTGTTTATCGTCGAGTTCGCGTTCTTTACCGCAGCCAACAAGTAAAATACGTTCGCTTAAAATATTGGGCACATGATGCAATAGTAGTACTTGTCCTGGCTTACCTTCTAAGTCGCCACGGCGTAATAAATTAGAGATATAACCATCGCTAATTTTATCAAGTTGTTCACCAATGGGGGATAACCTGCGTGGTTCATACACACCCACAACAATACACGCACTGCGTTGTTTTTCTGGGCTACCACTTTTTACGTTGAATTCCATTGTCACTCCTGATTTTGAGTCATCTATAGAAGCTAAATTGGGACTAAAAATGTGTTTTCTAGTCTTTTTACCTAAATTTTTAGGTCTAGCGCTAATATTAGTAGATTTTACTCGACTCTTACTGTGTATTTGAACTTTATATGCTTAAGGGTAACTAATGCAACATTATATCGTGATGTTAGGTAGGATAATTAATATTGATGGCTTATAATATGTGCTTAATACTCATTTAAAATGAGTGAATTAACTAGTTCACTCATCGTTTTTTATTATTATATTGAAATTCCATGTTTAACAGGGGCGAATGTTGCTAATTTTCCGTTATTTGACCACTGAGGTTTTAAAATCGCAGGTCGCCGTATTTTTAACTTTAATGACCATATTTTTGTCGCAAAAGTTTGTTGTTATTCTTGGTGATGCCTCAGAGGGGAGCATCCCAGCAAAACTCGTTTTCGCAATGATTGCGCTTAAGTTGCCACAGTTAGCATCATTAATTTTACCTCTGAGTTTATTTTTAGGAATTATTTTAGCTTATAGCCGTATTTACGCTGACAGTGAAATGACGGTACTTAAAGCTTGTGGCGTGAGTGAGTGGTATGTGGTGCGCATTACGCTTATTTCTAGTGTCATCTTAGCGTTACTCGCCGCGGTACTTACCTTGTATGTTGCACCTTGGGCTAGCGAGCAAGAATATCAATTAAAAGAGCAAGCAAAGGCGGATGCTGGATTATCGGCGCTTAGAGCTGGGCGTTTTCAACAAACCGGTAACGAAAAAGCCGTGGTATTTATTCATAATATTGAAAATGGCGGCAAAGAACTTAATAAAGTATTTGTTGCTCAGTTGCCAGATAGTGAAAAAGGCGATTTAGCGCGTTTAGTATACGCTGAGCAAGGCGTTGTAATTGAAGCACAAAATGGTGAGCAGCAGTTAGTACTTACTGATGGTAAACGCTACGAAACTGATGGCGAAGCGCCTTCGCTTAACTTAACTGAGTTTGATGGTTACAGCGTACAAATTCGCGAACAAGAAATAGAGCATCAACGTCGTAAATTAGAAGCTGTGCCAACCCGTGAACTTATTTCAATTAATACTCCCGAAGCAATTGCACAGTGGCAGTGGCGTTTAGCGATCCCACTTTCCATTCCGTTATTAACTTTGCTGGCCGTGCCTTTGAGTGTAGTAAACCCTCGCCAAGGTAAATTTGCAAAATTGGTACCCGCTATCAGCTTGTATTTAGGTTATTTTATTTTACTTAATGCGGCCAAATTTGCAGTAGAGGATGGCAAAATTCCGCCATCAATTGGACTGTGGTGGATTCATTTAAGTGCATTATTTATTGGTAGCTTATTAATTATTAGAGGTCGTCCATTGGGTGCTTGGCTTAAAGCTGTCGTCACTAAGCGGGAGCAAAACCTATGATGAAAACACTTGATTGGTACTTAGGTCGTAGCATTTTGCAAACCACAGGGTTTGCGTTAATGGTGCTCGTGGGTATTAGTACATTAATAAAGTTTATTGAGCAGCTTAAATCTGTAGGGCGCGGGAGCTACGATATAATGACTGCCATGCTGTACACTATTTACAGTATTCCAGATGATTTAGTGGTGTTTTTTCCTATGGCTGCACTTATTGGTGGCTTAACTGGATTAGGAGCGCTTGCCTCAAATAGTGAGTTGGTAGTAATGCAAGCGGCGGGGATGTCGCGTTTACAAATTATTGGCTCAGTAATGAAAACAGCTATTTTTATGGCATTGTGCGTAATGGCTTTAGGCGAGTGGGGCGCTCCTGCTGCACAGCTGCACGCTAAGGAAATGCGTAATCAAGCGATTCATGGTGGTGATGTGTTTAATGCGCAAAAAGGAGTATGGGCTAAAGATGGTAATAACTTCATTAACATTGAAGATGTTGACCAAAATGGCATGCTGCGCGGCGTTAATATGTATCATTTTGATAAATCGTTATCACTAACACAAATCACCAAAGCAAAAGAAGCCGTAGGGCGAGATAGTGGTTGGCTATTGCGCGATGTAAATAAAGTGATGATCAGTGAAGAGTTAATTACCACTGAACAAGTTTCTGAAGAGTTTTATCCGTCGCAGCTTACCGCCGAAAAGCTAGGCGTGGTATCGGTAAAACCAGAATCACTGTCGTTTTCCGGGCTATGGTCATATTTAGCTTACTTACAACAAAATGAGCAAGACACCAGCACCTACGATTTAGCGCTCTGGCGTAAATTAATGCAGCCCGTGTCTATTGCCGTAATGTTGTTGGTTGCCTTGTCGTTTATATTTGGTCCGCTGCGAACTGTAACTATGGGGGCACGAATTATTATGGGGGTGGTAACCGGTATTGTGTTCCACCTAACCAACGAGATATTTGGCCCTGTGGTAATGGTATATCAAATTCCAGCGATTATAGGAGCCGTTTTGCCGAGCATTTTATTTACTGGGTTTGCAGCTTATTTAATGAATAAGCGGGTGTAGCTAAATTTAAAGCTTATATAAAAAACGCGGCCTTTGTAAAAAGCGCCGCGTTTTTTATGCTTTAACTTGAGGTTATACCAATTCGCTTAATTAAGTATTATTGCGGATTGATATCATAGTTCGCGATAAACGCGTTTATTTTCTTCTTTGGTGAGCGTAACCACTTCGGTTTTTGATAAGTAATCTTGTAGTGCTTTTTTATTTTTAAAATCCACTAATACCACTAAATTACCTAAACCCAGCAATGCGCTGATACTGCGGATAATGGCTTGTGGCCAGCTAATTAAGTTTCCCTGATGGGTTTGTACTTTTAATCGCCACGCACGCATACCGATTGTTTGCCCGCTTTTAGTCCAAAAATAACCAAAAAACATCAAACCAACCAGAACTAACAGTGAGCTGCGAATCCCTGAAAGTAACAGTGAGTCCTGAATACGTGCTGAGACATCTTCAGCGCCATTAAGAGCAATAACATCAAGGGAAATAAGCCCTTGAATAGCAAATAAATACAATACCACCGTTAGCATCGCAAAAGCGATAATAGCTAATGTATCGTACACCAATGACGCAAAACGGCGCCAAAACCCTGCCCGTGGAAACTCAGCCAACATAAATATACTCTCACTGTTAATGTGCGCGATAGTTTAGCAAATAAGCCGTCAAATACTACCTATTACGCTACGTGCTTAACTCGATATTGGCTCAAATGTTAATGGGTGCCTAAATGTTAAGCGGTTGATCATGCTTAATACATAAAACGCTTGCCGCTTTGCTTATTGTTTGTATAATGCTAGGCAATGAGATGGAAGAGGGTACATAACCTTTCACTCTAAAGTGGTTTTTCTTTATCTTCTCGTGTTTAGAAGGTTAAAGAAAAATGATGCCAGCGTGATGAAATTGGTATACATGGGGGATTCAAAATCCCCTGCCGCAAGGCGTGCCGGTTCAAGTCCGGCCGCTGGTACCACTTTTTATAGCCCCTGCTAGATTTAGCAGGGGTTTTTTTATGCCTCAAATTTGAGTGGCTGAACTTGAGCGGCACGTGAGGTGCCGCTGTTATAAGTAAAAGTCCGGCCGCTGGTACCACTTTTTATAGCCCCTGCTAGATTTAGCAGGGGTTTTTTTATGCCTCAAATTTGAGTTGCCTAAAGCCGCCAGAAATGAGAACACTTATTCCTTATGCTGTTCTTTGCTTCCATTAAGAATGTAATTAACCTAAGCTCAACTATAAAGTTTATTAAGAAGTGCCATTGTTAATGTTTGCAAGTTACCGTAGTCCAAACAGTTTATCTAAAAAAATGATGCGCGTTATTTTCTCTATCTACTTGTTTGTAACCTGCCTCATAACAAGCATGCAGTTTTTAACTGAATACTTAAAAACACAAAACTCAATCTCCTATGAATTAAAACAGTTGCAAGAAACTGTTCAGGGTCCTGTTTCGACGAGTTTGTGGCAATATGACCAAACACAGTTGGGTGTACTCGTTGATGGGCTTATTAAAATGCCGGTTATTGAGGGAGTTGATGTTTTTGACAAACATGGCAAAAGCATGATTTCTAAACGTTCTTACACTCAAGCCTCACTTCCTCTCTCAATTTTTGAAACTAAATCTGAGTTGTATTGGACGCTTAATGGTAAACGGATTTTTCTTGGCACTTTGGTGCTCTATTCATCGTCTGAGGTGGTTTTAGATCGTGTTTTATTTGGTTTTTTCTTAATTGCTATTACGGCAATGATAAAATTATCAATTTTGTTTGGGTTATTTATTTGGGCTTTCGATCGTTACCTAGCCAGGCCTTTAAAAGAATTGATGCAACAAGTTAATGAGGTCCAATCAAGTAAAAATACACGTAAACGGATCAATCTTTCACATATTGAAAACAACGAGCTCAGCCAGCTCCAAGATCATATGAATACGATGCTCTTTAGTATGGAAAGGGATCGGGAGCGATTACTCGAGGATGAAAAATCTAAGCGAGATTGGCTGGAAGAGGCCGTTACAAAACGTACAAAAGATCTACAAGTATTAAATGAAAAACTTAAAACGCTTGCAACAAGAGACTCTCTAACGGGTACTTTAAATCGGGGGAGCTTTTTTGATACAGCAAATCATTTGCTAGAACTTTCTCAGCGACAGAAATTACCCGCATCTTTTATTTTAATTGACTTAGACTACTTTAAAAACATTAACGATACGTATGGACATTTTGTTGGTGATAAGGTGCTTATTCATTTTACCGACACAGTTCAGAGCATGATAAGAGAGTCTGATCTTATTGGTAGAGTGGGTGGAGAGGAGTTTGCACTATTTCTTCCAAACACAGGGCTTGATAACGCATTCAAACTCGCTAATAAAATAAGAAAGGCTGTGGTTGATTCAACCTTAGAAGTTGATGGTGAGACTGTAATCTATACTGTAAGCCAAGGCGTTGCCTCATCCGAGCTAAAAGACTGCTCAGTTATTGAGTTATTCAAAGTCGCTGACTTGAAGCTTTACTGCGCTAAAGATAAAGGACGTGATCGTGTTGAAAAATAGAATGTTTAAAGGTAAAAAAAAGATCTCTCAAGTGCTGCTTATATCCTTATTGTTAGCATTGGGTATAGGTAACTTTAGTCATGCCAATACATTAAAAGTTTGCTACGACCAATGGCCTCCTATGACCATATTTCCGTCAGAGGGTTTTCCTGCCCGCGGCTTTGTGATTGATATGCTAGAGCAAATATATACATCAAAAGGCTATCAATTAGAATATTACGAAGTGCCTTTGGCAAGGGGACTCGATATGGTTGCGGATGGTCTTTGCGATATGTTGCCAGAATATTTATTTTCGCAAGACACCGAAGTGGGTTTCGAGTACGCCACAGAGGCAACATTTGCATATCCAACTGCTTTTGTTGTTAGGCAGGATGAATCCTGGCGCTATGATGGGATTCAATCTATACAAGGAAAGCGTGTTGCAACAGGGCCTGGGTGGGATTACAGCTCGGTAAGTGTTGATTATCAAAATTATATTGATGATCCAAATAATTCTGATTTAGTGGAAGTAATCGCGGGCTCTAGCGATGTGGTAGAACGGATTTTTCAGATGATTAAAGCGGGCAGAATCGATCTATATGCAGATAATATGCTGGTTTTACAGTACATGTTGAATCGATTTGATTGGAACAATGGATTAAAAATAGTGCGTCCAGGCTTAGAAAATAAATTGGTTGAAATACCTATTTTTTCAAATAAAATGCCCGCTGAAAGAAGGAAAACGCTAATAAATATATGGAACAGTGGCCGTTTATCTATCAAGGGAGATAAACAAAAAATGCTTCTTAAAAAGTATAATGTGGCTTTATAAGTGCTTTAAAATGCCCCAATAGCACGTGCTAAGAAAGTGAGATATTTAATTTGATTATGATCTTATACTTTTTTTCCCCGTAAATTAATTAGTATTAAATTACTTTGTACTGAGTTTTTTACTCGGATATTATATACCTCAACCTCTTGTTGCGAATAAAACATCATGACTCAATTGACCGCAAAACAGAATATTCAAGCCATTGTTAAAGCGATTAAGGCGGAAGAAGCGCTGCTTCGTCAAAAACATCCATTGTTAATGCATCAAAACACCTTGGGAATGGCTATCTTATTGCTCTCGCTAAGTGCGTTAATTGGGGTGGGTACTTTGTATTACTTTGCCATTATCCCTGCTTGGCTTTGTATTATATTAGCCGCTATAGCCACCTCTATTTCGCACGAGCTTGAGCACGATCTTATTCATAAGCAGTACTTTAGCAACCAGCCTTTTTTACACAATTTTATGATGTTTACTGTGTGGTTGATGCGCCCTAATACGATTAGCCCGTGGTATCGTCGCAAGATGCATTTGCATCACCACAAAACGTCGGGCACTGAGCAAGATTTAGAAGAACGTTTGGTAGGTAATGGTATTAAAAACCCGTTTTTACGTGCATTGGTGATTGTTGATGGATTGCTTGGTTTATTAATTAACGCAAAACGTTTTAGTAAAGAAATTAAAGGATTTAGCTTTTTTAAAGTGTTTAACGCAGGTTTTCCAATTACTACTGCTTATTTTGCTATTTTATACAGTGTGATAGCGTTTCATTTAATTAATTTATTTACCCCGATTGCGGCTGACTCACCGGCATTATTGCTCGATGTAATGAATGTGTTCGAGTTTTTAATGGTGGTGCTGATAGTGCCTAACATTGTACGTTCGAGCTCACTTAATTTTGTTACCTCCAGTATGCATTATTACGGCGGTGTTAATAATATGCTTGAGCAAACTCACGTAATTACTAGCCGTTTGTTTATGCCGTTTAATTTGTTTTGTTTTAACTTTGGGCATACTCATACTATTCATCATTTTGTGCCGAATCAGCCGTTTTATTTACGTCAAATGATTAGCAAAAAAATTCTTGAAGTGATGCGCCAGCACGGTGTGCGTTTTAATGATTTTGCTAGTATAAAAAAAGCTAATTTGTATCAATCATAAAGCTCGTTTTTACTCAATCTTCGAGGTTGCTGCTTTATTAACCTTGCCTAGCCTAAGGCTAGGCAATACCCCTAGTAAAGTCAGATAAAGCTTATAAAACTTCCCTTTAATACCAACTTAATCTATTACTCAGACCTTTTTAAATTTAGTCCTTAATTGATCCCACTTAGCGCTTTGTTATTTAATTGAATACTAAGTTTAATTTTTTGATTTTAATTGATTGTTTTTAAAGTTATGGCTTGCCTTATACTCAATTTTTCACCCTTATGTTTTTATGTTATGAATAAAAAAGCACGTTAATCGAATTGAAATATTTCTGTAATATTTAGGTGTTCTAATGCGCTCTGAAACAAAAACGTCATCAAAATGCCATAATCGGTAAGACAAAACTGAGATTTAAACATGAGTGAATCAAAGCGCAATACGCTATTAATAAAAACGCTTAACTGGGCTGCTATCGCCTTTTTAGTTTATTTAGTCCTTGTAGCCGTTGGCACTGTCAGTGGTGGTTTTAAATTAGCGTCGGGCGGTACTGAGGGAGCGAAAGAGATTTTTGCATTCGCAACCAACCCGTTTATCGCATTATTATTAGGTGCTTTAGCAACCGCTTTAGTGCAATCATCATCAACGGTTACCTCAGTTATAGTGGGGCTAGTTGCTGGCGGTTTACCGTTAAGTATTGCTATTCCAATGGTGATGGGTGCAAATATTGGTACTACTATTACTAACACCTTAGTGTCTATTGGCCATATTCGCTCTAAAGAAGAGTTCCAACGTGCATTTGCGGCATCAACTGTTCATGATTTCTTTAATTTATTTGCCGTTATTATATTTTTACCGCTAGAAATAATGTTTGGTTTGCTGCAAAAAATGTCTGCTGCTTTATCGCACTTATTTATTGGTGATGCCGACTTATCATTAAAGAGCTACAACTTTATTAAACCACTCGTAAAACCAGCTGTGGGCGTAATAAAAGATGCATTTAGTTTTTTAGATACAAAAATGCTAGGTGCAGCGATGGTTATTGCAGGTATTTGTTTGATTTTATTTGCCGTAACTACATTAGGTAAATTACTTAAAAAAGCGCTGGTTGGCACTGCAAAAGATATACTGCATGGAGCCATTGGGCGCGGGCCTATCGCGGGTATCACATCAGGTGCGGCAGTAACAATTATGGTTCAGTCATCATCAACGACAACCAGTTTGATGATCCCACTTGCTGGAAGTGGTGTGTTTACTACGCGTCAAATTTACCCATTCACACTGGGAGCTAACATTGGTACAACCATTACTGCTTTATTAGCGGCCACATCAATTACAGGGCCTATGGCTGAGGTTGCGCTAACAATTGCATTGGTACACGTTATGTTTAATGTATTTGCAGTTGCACTTATTTACGGCGTTCCTGTGCTGCGTGAAATACCGCTAAAACTTGCTGAAAAGCTAGCCGAAATTGGTACAAATAATAAATCAGCAGCATTAGGCTATATACTAGGATCGTTCTTTGTGGTGCCTGGTTTAATTGTACTGGCCGTTCGATAAGTAGAAATAAACGTATAAAAGGAATGCGCTATATAATTTATATAGCGCATTTTTTGTTTTACCACTGGTAACTTACAGACAACATGGCATTACGTGGTTTACCTGGGAAGTAACGATCCCCAGTAAAGCTGGTGTAATCGGCGCGCTCAGCGTAGGCTGTGTTAGTTAAGTTTATAATTCGGGCACTCAGTAATAGCTGTGGACTAATTTGCCACTGGCCGCGCAAGCTTAAAATATCGTGGCCTTGATATTCATGTAAGTTTTCAGGGTCGGAAAAGTAGCGGCTCACATAGTGCCATTGCAGCGCAAGGCTAATACTCTCGTTGGCTTGCCAGTTAAAATCGATATTAGCAACCTTTCGAGGTGCGGTATCAATATCGTTACCTTTAATATTAATGCTGCCAATAACTTGCTCATTTGAGTACGTATGCTTGGCATAGGTGCCTGCAAAATTAACAGATAAGTGCTGATTAAAGCTATGCGCTAATTCAAGCTCAATACCGCGATGCCGAGTTTGGCCGTCATTAACAGTAAAAAAGTCACTGTCGCGGTAGATGGTATTGTGCTTGCTCATCGCATACATCGATAAGCCATAGCGAGTATTGTTGTACACCCCTTTAATACCCATCTCAGCATTATTAGCTATTTCTGCGTCTAAGTCGGCAGTACTTTGCTCGCGTTGTAATTGATAGAGCTCAGCCGCTTGGGGGGCTCGATAGCCTCTTGAAAAATTAGCGTATAATGTATTGTTAGTATTAAGCTGATAGCTCACACCTAGTTTTGGCGAAAGATTATTAAAGCTATTTTTAGTGCTTTCGGGGCGACTATAACGACAGCCACCAAAACCACATTCGCTGCCATCCTCTTTTGTACGCCCTGCAAGCATATTATTTTGATAGTCATATTGCATGTGCTCATAACGCAGTCCTGCGCTAATAAGCCAGTCATTAAGCTGCCAATCAATAGCGGCAAATGGAGCGTATAAGGTGGCATCGACTTGGTAATCGTAATGTTTACCTTGCGGCACAGTGGCCACTAAAAACGCAGAGCCTTGGGTGGGGTTATCTTGGGTTTGTAAAAAATCGGCTTGGGTAAACTCACCATCAAAGCCAAGCTTTAAGTTCGTATTGTCGTTCACATAATGTTGATAAAGCGATTGTAGGCCACCCCCCGTTTGACTGTTTTTTTCGAGCGGAGTACCGGGTAAAAAGTGTTTAAAAAAGTCCATGCTTTGGTCACGAATATAAGGAGTAACAACAAGCGTGTTCTCACCTAATTGCCAGCTTGCTTTACTCCAAGCCCTAAGCGAGCGGGCTTTTCTAAAGGCGTCAGGATCAAAATTTTGCTGTGCAATATCTTCATCTTTATAGCTTTGAAAGCCGCTAATATATCCTGCGGTTTGTTGGTCTAAGTCGGTATAGGTCAACCCCGATATTAAACTTAAGTTGTTGTTAGCGTATCGATGTCGCACATTTATTTTTTGTTGTTTAACGCTTTCATCATCTCGGTAACCGCCATCATCGGTAAAGCTGGCATTAATACCGAACCCTGAATTATCCATAGCATGGCCTGCACGCAATTTATAGCGAGCATAACCGTAAGAGCCATAATCAACACCCAGCAAACCACCACCTTGGGTCGTGTCTGGTGTAATGACGTTAATTACGCCATGCACTGCATTTGAGCCATACAGTGCAGAGCCTGGGCCTTTTAATACTTCAATACGCTGTGCCATCTCACTATGTGCTTCAAACAGCTCATTAATATTACAAAACCCAGCTGCACGAAGTGCAATACCATCTTCAGCAGTTAAAATCCCTCCACAGGCACCCGTACCAGAAAGCACCTGCGAGCGCAGGGCGGGTAAATACTCTTGACCATTACCACGTTGTACATTGGCACCTGCAACGCGTTGCAGTGCTTCTTCTACATGGGTAGGGGCAATAAGCTCAAGCTGTGATTCGCTTAATACACTGATCACCAAAGGTAATGGGGTGGAAAGCGCTTCACTACGTGATGCTGTGGTTGTGATACGTTCAATTGATTGCGCGGTATCTTCAGCACACGCACTATTAATTAAACTTAACTGACTGCATAACAATAAAGGGGGTAAATAGTAATATTTCATAAATTCCAGCACATCGGCAATTTGATAAGTTTAGGGTAGGGGATTTTGTGAATTGGTTAAAGCACACTCAACCTATAAACCCGATAAGTAATCGATAAAACAATACAAAAAATGCCGGGCACAACTAAAGTCAGCACTGAGTAATGTTTAAATAGCAATACGCCTACCACTCCGCCGGTTAAAAAACCGGCAATAATTAATACAAAAACAATGCACTTTCTAGTATCGAATGTGTGTCCTTTTAGGGCTTTTCCAAACATTAACCCTAAGTCGGTAAATATACCGGTTAAATGAGTGGTTCGCACTACAGCGCCGCTGTAGTTAGTGGCCAAAGCATTTTGTAAGCCGCAGGCAGCAGAGGCAAGTGTAAGTGCGTAAGGGTAAGAATATTGAAGTAGCTGTGCGCTTAACAGCAGTAAAATACCCTCAATAAATAAGAGCGTATCGTAATGGCGGCCTAGCTTAAGTGAACCGCCTGAAAGCATTAAGCCTGTTAATGCCGAGCCAAATATAAAACTCAGTACAATCGCAACTAAAAATAACGCTGCATTGATGTTGGTAGTAAGTTCAATAGCTAATGAAGTCACCGACCCTGAAACGTGAGAAATTGCTTGCTGTTCAAACCCTAATAAACCTACTGCGTTTACCATACCGGCAATAAAAGCGAGGGTAAACGCACCATATTCGACCCACTTAGGTAGTTTTGTAAACATCCTTTTAGCTCCGGTTTCAGTGTGTAGATTAATCATACACTTAATTAAAGTTAATAAATGAAAAGAGATTATATTTTTAACATCACAAGCAAGTGATGATCGCTAAATTTAACTTTTGCGTATTAACCCAATTTGGAATAAATATGTTTAACCAAGAACAGCAATCACGCATTATAGAAATGGCATGGGAAGACAGAACGCCATTTGAAGCCATTGAAAATCTGTATGGGCTAAATTACTCTCAGTTAGTTAATTTCATGCGTGACCACATATCTAGCGGCTCATTTAAAGTATGGCGTAAGCGCCATGCTGGGCGTAAAACTAAACACCTAAAGTTACGCGACCCCGCGATTATGCGCAGTCATTGTAAAACACAGTACAAGCAGCGTTAATTTTTCTCATTTCATGTAATGTTCAGGCTTAAGCGTTAATAATCTTCAGTAATAACCACACTGGAGAACAGCCATGAAATCACTAATCAGTATTTTAGTAATGGTTTTTGCGCTAATGGCAACAAACGCATTTGCTGTACCGCACAAAGACAAACATGCGAATAAACACGCAAACAAGCATCACTGGAAAAAGCAAAAATATAACCAATACCATAATAAAAAATGGCTTTCTAAGAAACAAGTCAAGCAGTTAATTCGTCAAGGGTGGACTCCACCAGGTTGGCACACCCGTTATCATCAAGGCGATATCCTCGAGCGTGATATTTATAAGCGTGCTAGAGTAATAGATCGAGAACGAGGCACGGTGCGAATAGAAGTTGATCGCACTATTATTCATCTAGTGCACGACACTCGTGAAATACTCTCTATTTTACAGCGCTATTAGGATTTATAAATGCTCACTGTATTGGTCATAGTTACTGGCTTGTTGTTGTTAATAACCATATTACCCCTGTCATACAGTCAGCATTACTTGATACGTAGTTGCGACTTTGTGCGCTTGCAGGTGTGCTACCTAGCAAGCGCTGTAATTATCGTTGCACTAATAGGTATGTGGCAAATCGACTTTATTGCATACTCATTAATAGCGGCTGTTGCTTTAATTATTTGTGCGCTTCAAGCTAAGTGGATTTATCCCTACACTTGGTTTGCTAAAAAAGAAGTATTAACAGCGCCAAAAAGTAGTGATCATAGCATCAGAATCTTATCCGCTAATGTACTGATGTCGAATCGACATAGTGAGCAGTTAATTAACTTAGTCGATAAATATCAGCCCGATTTACTTATCACCTTAGAAAGCGATAGCTGGTGGCAAGATAAGTTATCTGTGCTTAAAAAAAACTACCCTTATCAAGTACAGTGCCCAAAAGATAACCGCTACGGCATGCATGTCTTTAGTAAATTTAACATACTCGATGCACAAATTTGTGAACTCATAGAAGATAATATTCCCTCTATTCATATTTTGTTTGAAAATCATCAAGGGCTAAAAATGCAAGGCCACTTTATTCATCCTGCCCCACCGAGCCCAACCGAAGAAGATTCATCGCGTCCGCGCGATAGCGAACTAATAATGGTGGCTAAAGCGCTTAAAAATCCAAGCCGCCCGACGATAGTCGCCGGCGATTTAAATGATGTAGCTTGGTCACGCAGCACCCGTTTATTTATGCAAATCAGTGGCTTTTTAGACCCACGTAAAGGACGGGGCTTTTATAACACTTTTCATGCCGGCTACTTTTTTATGCGCTGGCCGCTCGATCACTTATTTCACTCTACAGGTTTTACTGTAAAGCGTATCAAACGTCTTGCTAAATATGGCTCCGATCACTTTGCTCTGCTTACCGAACTTGTTTATGAAGATGCTAATCAGCAATCCCTAGAAACAAAACCAAGTGAGCAAAAGCAGCAAGATATACAAGAGCTTGCTATGAGCAAAGCCGATAAACGTAAAGTGCCTAGGTTTGAAAAAGGCTAGATGAAGTACAGATGTTAGGTTAAAGGCTTTAGGCGAAAGGCAAAATTAATACATTAGGGTCGTGCTTTTAAATTTGCGGGATTTTATATAGCGAGCTATTTAGTTGAGTGTTAATTAACAAAGAGATTCATTATGTTTAATGAAATTATCGACTTTTGGTTTGCAGAGCTTGAGCCTAAGCAGTGGTGGCAAAAAGACGAGGCGTTTGATTTGATGATTCAGGCTCGTTTTGGCCAATTACACCAGCAAGCGAGTGCGAGTGAGTTATTTCAATGGCGTGAGAGTGCATTAGGCAGCCTAGCTGAAATTATCGTGCTTGATCAGTTCTCGCGCAATATTTATCGTGACAAGCCAGCATCATTCGCCTGTGATTCAATGGCTTTAGCGTTAGCACAATCGGCCATTACAAAAGGGTTTGATAAGAAGTTGACGGATGAGCAGCGAGTATTTTTGTATATGCCTTTTATGCACAGCGAATCGCAGTTAATTCATAAGGAAGCAGTCCGGCTATTTAAGGCGTTAGGTATTCAAAATAACTTAGACTTTGAGTATCAACATAAAGCGATTATCGATAAATTTAATCGTTACCCGCATCGTAATAAAATACTGGGGCGGGAGTCTACAGAAGAAGAACGCGAGTTTTTAAAACAGCCCAATTCAGGTTTTTAGATTCATCAGGCAAAAAAACACCGCGTTTATTACAAGCGCGGTGTTTAGTTTTATTAACCAGATACCTGATATTAGCTATTAATCATGATGCTTTTAACATTCACAAACTCGCGAATACCAAAGCCGCCATGTTCTCTGCCATAGCCACTGTCTTTAACACCGCCAAATGGTAGGTTCGGTTGTGCCAGTCCGTAACCGTTTATGTTGATCATACCGGTATCAAAATGCTTTTTAGCCAGCTCAATGGCTTTTTTCTCATCTTTTGAAAAGATACCGCCGCCTAGTCCATAACGGGAGTCGTTGGCAATACGCATAGCGTCATCATTATCTTTGGCTTTAATCAAAGATGCCACAGGGCCAAATAATTCGTCATCGTATGCAGGCATCCCTGGTGATAAATTTTCTAGTACTGTAGGCGGGTAGTAATAGCCTGTTTGCTGCGGAATTTCGCCGCCTACAATTACTTTTGCGCCTGCATTTACCGAGTCTTGCACTTGCTGATGAATTTTGTCGCGTAAATCTTCGCGTGCCATAGGACCCAGTTCCGTATCTTTATCCATAGGGTCGCCCATTTTAATTGCTTTAAATTGCTGGCTCAGCGCTTCTTTAAAGTCATTGTATAATGAGTCAACTACCACAAAGCGCTTGGCAGCCACACAGGTTTGCCCATTGTTAATAATACGGCCTTGTAAACAGGTTTTAACTGCTAGTGCAAGGTCGGCATCATCAAGTACAACATAAGCATCGTTACTGCCAAGCTCCAATACCGTTTTTTTAACGTGCTTACCGGCCTGCTCAGCTACTTTTTTACCTGTGCCATCACTTCCTGTGAAGGTAACGCCACTAATGTGTTTATGAGAGATAAGTGCGCTGGCTGTTTTTCCGTCAATTAGTAAGTTACTAAAGCAATGCTCAGGGAACCCAGCTTGTTTAAATAAGGTATCTATTTTTTCTGCCATACCAAATACATTGCCCGCGTGTTTTAATACCGTGGTATTACCCGCCATAATATTTGCGGCACTGTATCTAATAACTTGATAAAGTGGGAAGTTCCATGGCTGAATACCTAGCAACACGCCAGTGGGGCGATAACTTATAATTGCACGACCGCCTTGCATATCGCGTTCTTCGTCGCTCAACATATCGGCGCCATGTTCTGCGGTATAACGGCAAATGTCAGCACAAAGCTGCACTTCTTGAAAGCCTTGTTCGTACACTTTACCCATTTCTTCGGTCATCAGTTTAGCAAGCGCTTCTTTTTGCTCTTCAAATAAAGAGGCTAGCTTATTCAGGTATTTAGCGCGCTCAGTAAACGAGGTTAATCGCCATGTTAAGTATGTTTCATGAGACTTTTCGATCACTTGTTCTGCTTGAGCTTGAGAAAGCAGCGTATAGCTATTGATGACTTGCTCGGTTGCGGGATTGATCGTATCTACTGTGTTACTCATTTTACCTCCTAACAAATTATGTAATAGGGTAGGTGCAAAACCAAAGCCAGTTGGGCGATAGTTTATAAAAATTCATAACTTTTTGTTAATAATGGTTTTTATATTACTTTATACAAAAATCTAGATTTTGTTTGTTCGTTGTTTTTGCTATGGTTCTGTAAATACTGCAAGTTGTTGAAAAAGTTACAGGGAGTAGTTAGATGATACAGTCATTGTTTAATATCGATTTACCTCTTATTCAAGCGCCTATGGCGGGCGTACAAAACGTTGAATTGGCTGCAAGCGTTTGTGAAGCTGGCGGGCTAGGGTCGTTGCCTTGCGCTATGTTATCGCCAGCACAGTTAGTTGAACAGCTCGACTTACTTACTCAAAAAACAGATAAACCATTTAATCTAAACTTTTTTTGTCACACGGTTACTGATTACACCAGCCAACAAAAGCAGCAATGGCATAATATGCTTACCCCTTATTTTACAGAGTATGAAATTGACCCGCAAAGTTTAACCGCAGGGGCATCCCGTCAGCCTATAAACCAAGCCGTTGTTGATATTATTGCACCCTATAAACCGGCGGTTGTGAGTTTTCATTTTGGTTTACCTAAGCACGCTATTGTGGCGCAAATAAAAAGCTGGGGCACTAAAGTAATTTCAACGGCGACCACTTTAGATGAAGCTATTTGGCTCAGTGAAAATGGCGCTGATGCTGTTATTGCTCAGGGTTTAGAAGCTGGAGGGCATCGAGGGCATTTTTTATCAATGGATTTAAGCTTACAACAAACCACTGAGCAGTTAGTTAAGCGTTGTGTTGAGCATTTATCATTACCGATTATTGCTGCAGGAGGTATTGCAACGCCAGATGATGTAAAGCATATGAAAGCGCTGGGAGCCAGTGGAGTTCAAGTTGGTAGCGCTTATTTATTATGTAAAGAGGCAAAAACATCTGCTTTACATCAGCAAGCTATTTTAGAGCAGGCTCAAGATAGCACCGCACTAACTACTTTGTTTTCAGGTCGAGCTGCGCGGGGTATTCAAAACCGCGTCATGCTCGAGTTAGGTACTATGCCTGAGGGCGTGCCTTCGTTTCCTCACGCTAGTAGCGCAATAACAGCATTAAGAACATGCGCTGAAAAAGCAGGCCAAAGTGATTTTTCGCCTTTATGGTGTGGTCAAAAGTATGTGCCTCGGGTGGGGGTATCAGCTGCGGATATTACGCATATTTTAATGGAAAAATGGTAATGTTTAATGTCTGATAACCCACTTTTATCGCTTGGCGATAGTTATGAAGTGCTTATAAATAAGCTTAAAACACAATTGGCAGGTATTTACCCTCAACAGCTTGTCGCGCGCAATACCGTGTTATTGCCCCAAGGCGATGTACAGCGTTATGGCTATTTAATTGTGGAGGGGGTTTTAGGTGCTATTCATGATGATATTGATGGCGGGCAAAAATGCAAAGAGTTTTATTTTAAAAATGAGTTTGCATTGCTGTTTGCCAATTGGATGACCTCAAGCCCCGCTTTTTACCAATTAAAAGTAATTAATGAAGCCAGTGTAATTAAAGTACCGCTAACACTATTTGAGCAAGCACAGTACCAACTTATTAAGCAGCAGCTAATTGCGCAGCAACTAATATTTAAAGAAGCCAAAGAAGCATTTTTATTACTCAACAGCCCCGAGCAGCGATACTGTTACTTGCTTAAACATAAACCGCATTGGTTGGCGCAGTTAAGCTTAAGCCAAGTGGCTATGTATATAGGTATTTCGGCCATTTCGTTATCACGAATTCGTAAGCGACTTAACTTAAGTTAAGTGCTGTTTATATAAAGCACTATACACTCCTCATTTTTATGCCTTTAGTGCCTTGGAGTGTTATGTTTTTAATTGCCCAATCATTGGTTGCCGTCGCGACTTTACTCGACTTAGCTTCATTTCAGTTTAAGTCCCGACGCATTATCTTATGTTGTTTATTTACCTCTGTGTTATTAACCTCAGTCCACTTTTTTATTTTGGGTTATAACAGTGCCGGCTGCTTAATGCTTATTGCCGCGTTACGTTATTTTTACTGCATATACTTTAAGCATACTTGGGCCATGTTTGGATTTATGGCAGTGAGTTGTTTAGCCGTTTATTTAACATGGCAAGATTGGTTTAGTGGCTTTGCGCTGGTGGCGACATTAATACAAACCATTGCTTCATTTCAAAATAGAGACTTGCACTTGAGGTTATGTATGGTGGTGGGAACCTCTTTTTGGATAACGCATAATATTTTTGCTGGCTCCCCTGTGGCAATAATTATGGAAAGCCTATTTTTAAGTAGTAACTTATTTGGTTTATATCGATTTTATATTAGTAAAAAAGTCTTGCTGAACCTCAAGTAGGAACGTAAAATGCAGCAATGTAAACTTATTAAAAGAACTGTTTGGCAATTTCTTTTAATAAAAAGGTTTCTCGAATAATCGACAATCCTTGTTTATCGCTATTAGCTAATGTGCGTTCGTTGTGAGCTATCGCCTCAAAAATATTTACCCATTTAGCTTGCATACCATTTTGTTGCTCATAGTGCTCAAGCTGTGCTTGGCCGAGTTGTTCGTTAATTTCGCATACATAACAGTATGACTTTATATGAATAATATCAAAGTCATCTTTGTACCAAGGACGATATTCTTCATAGAGGCCAAACTCACTGCAGATTTTTATATTTTGCGCGCCAGTTTCTTCATTAAGCTCTCTGATAAGTCCTTGTTCAATGCTTTCGTGTAAGTCTACGCCACCACCGGGTAAACTAAAATCGTCATAGCGCTGAGTGTACATTAATAAAATGTACTGCTGTTTAAATACAATTGCGCGAGCAGTAGGGCGATTAAACTGACGACCTTGAGTAATATTAATAGTGGGGTGAATAGTGGTTTTTAATAGGCGCATAACGACTCCAGCAATAAAGGTAAATTATATCAGTTGGTTGTATTAATTACTTCATTGTTAAAAAGTAATTAACTGAAAAGATTGTTAATTTAAGCGTTTATACATATATCTGTAGTTATAATGGCGAACTATTAAAAAATAAAATGTCATTGTTTTAGTCCTGCTCTGAATACCTTTCATTTGTTTAAAGGGGTGAGTAGAATAATAAAAAAGCATAGGGATTAATCATGTTAAATATACTTTTAGTTGATGACGACATCGAATTTAGTGATGTTATTTGTCACATTGTTGAGTTTCTTGGGCATAATATTCAAACTGCGACCAGTTTAGAAGAAGCGCATCAGTGGTTTGAGAATAATTCCTTTGATCATGTATTACTGGATTTCATGTTACCCGATGGCAGTGGCTTGCATTTATTAGATCATTTAAAAATGATTGGTCAATCTCCTAAAGTCACTCTTATTTCAGGTCACCCATCGGTTAAGGGGATTTTAGCCGATATGTGTGAGCCCAATGTAACGCATTTATTAAAGCCGCTGCAGCGAGAAGATTTAGAACTGGTTTTAAACGGTCCTAAAAAAACTGTTAAAAAAGCTAAGAAAAACGCTATCACCCATCATTTTGATACCTTAATTGGTGAATCTGAGGCAATGCAAAAGCTCTATACTATGATAGAGCGTGTTGCTAAAACACAGGCTAACGTAATGTTAGTAGGTGAAAGTGGTGCCGGTAAAGAAGTGGTTGCACAAGCGATTCATAATGCCAGTCAATGCGAAGGACCTTTAGTTGCTAGCAACTGTGGCGCCCTTTCAAAAGAGCTTATTGGCAGTGAATTATTTGGTCATGAAAAAGGTGCCTTTACAGGGGCGATAGCCCGCAAAGAGGGCGTGTTTGAACAGGCAAATGATGGCACCTTATTTTTAGATGAAGTCACTGAAATGCCCATTGGCATGCAGCCTAATTTATTGCGCGTATTAGAAACAAAAAAAGTAACAAGGGTAGGTGGTAACCGAGAAATTCCAACTAACTGCCGCGTTATTTCTGCGACCAACCGTTCTTTAATCGATTTAGCCCAAAATAATATTTTACGTGAAGATATATACTTCAGGCTTGCCGTATTTCCTATTGATATACCGCCATTACGTGAACGA
This sequence comes from Pseudoalteromonas sp. 23_GOM-1509m, assembly GCF_000518425.1. Taxonomy (NCBI): domain Bacteria; kingdom Pseudomonadati; phylum Pseudomonadota; class Gammaproteobacteria; order Alteromonadales; family Pseudoalteromonadaceae; genus Pseudoalteromonas; species Pseudoalteromonas sp. 23_GOM-1509m. Next base: position 33,031 of record NZ_JADO01000010.1, on the reverse strand, counting down.
AAAGACGATATTCCATTATTGGCAAAAGTCTTTTTAGAGCAGTTAAATGACGAAAATGGCACTGCTTTTAGCTGGACGAACGAGCAACTTAAAGAGCTGCAAACGTACGACTGGCCAGGTAATGTACGTGAACTTCGTCATGCAATTCATCGCGCTTTTATTATGAGCGATCCACAAACAAGCGATGTGGCACTGCCTGATAACCTAGAGTCACCTTTTTCACGAGTAAATAATCAAGCTCAGGAAAATCAGGTTTCTGCAGGACAAACCATTGAAGAAGTTGAAAAAGAGCTTATTCATGCAACACTCGATAAAGTACAAGGTAATAAAACATTGGCTGCACAAATGTTAGGTATAAGTACTAAAACGCTTTATAACCGCCTTAACGCATATGGTGGCATTGGCGAATATAAATAAAACAACATGAGGATAGTATGGCATTAACTAAACAAATAAAGCCTTTAAACGAATTAGTACATGATGCGCGGGCACCGTTAAATCGTATTTCAATGAATGCTGAGCTTATCAAGCTAGTACTTGAAAACGATATGCCCGTCGAAAAAGCACTCGAGGCACTCGATAAAATAATTGTTAATTGCCAAGCATGTAGTGACAGTTTACAGCTTATTTCAGACTCAAAATAATAAAAACCAGGACGATAAATGATTAAACGCAAACAGCAAGGCAAAGCAAATGTTATATGGGCGTTATTTATCTCCATAATACTATGCATTATTGTAGGTAATGCATTTTTAGCGGTTAATACCATACAAGGCTTAACGCGTACTCAGCAAAGTTTAGATAACACTAATATGCTAAGTACAGCCATTGAGCAAATGCATCTCTCTGTAGTGCAGGCTGAATCAGGGCAGCGCGGGTATTTATTAACGCAGGACGATGATTACTTAGCTCCATATTACGATGCGGTTGCACAAATTGAATCGCAAACCGATTATGTTCGCTCTTTAAACTCTGAAATTGAGGGGCAAGCTGAGCGTATTGCAACGTTAATTTTATTAGTTGATAGTAAAATTGCTGAGCTTAAAAGCACAGTTCAATTAGCATTAAATGACAAAGAAGAACGTGCAATGCTCATACTCAACTCTCATAAAGGGCGTGACCTATACCGAGAGATTCGTGTACTTGTTAATGATATCCAAGATCGTGAGCTGTTATTTAAAGTCAGTCACTTTTCTAAATTAGCGCAAATAAAAAACGAGGCAAAAATCACTTTTGCAATTACAGCCATCACGAGTGCTTTACTTATTGGCGGTATGTTTTTACTTGCGCGGCTTAACTTAAAAAATGCGGCGGTATATCGAGCTGAGCTCGAAATGCAAAACGAAACCTTAGCCAGTAAAGTGACCGAACGTACCCAAGAACTTACGTTATATTCTGATGAGTTAAGTCGCAGTAACCGTGAGTTAGAAGAGTTTGCTTTTGTTGCCAGTCATGACTTGCAAGAGCCGCTAAGAAAAATCCAAGCATTTAGCGATCGTCTTGAAAGCATGTTTAAAGACGAGTTAGGTGAAAAGGGAACTGACTACATTGCTCGAATGAAAAATGCTGCGCAGCGCATGTCTAATTTAATTAATGATTTATTAGAGTTCTCTCGAGTAACAACTCGAGGTAAAGATTTTACCGACACCAATCTAAATAGCATACTTAATGATATTTTAAGCGATTTAGAAATAGCCATTAATGAGTCTAATGCGCAAGTGATAACGGTTGATATGCCAATCATTCAGGCTGATCCGAGTCAAATGCATCAGCTGTTTTTAAACTTAATTTCAAATGCTGTGAAGTTTAGAGCGCCTAACGTAAACCCTGTTATTGATATTAGCTTTGAACGAATTAGCGAGTTTAGTGAAGACCATAATAGTAAAGTAAGTTGGCATGTTATTACTGTAAAAGATAATGGTATCGGCTTTTCTGATGAGTACGCGGATAAAATATTTGTGCCATTTCAGCGTTTACATGGGCGTTCTCAATATAAAGGAACCGGCATTGGATTATCTGTGTGTCGCAGAATTGTAGAGCGACATGGCGGAACTATTACAGCAATAAGCACCCCTAACGAAGGCGCAACCTTCATTATTAAACTACCTGTGGATGCAGAGTTATTCACATTACAAGGAGAGGCATAATATGCCATTAACAAACGTAAAACCCATTACCATTTTAATGGCAGACGATGATGAAGATGATCGTTTATTAACCCAAGATGCCCTCGCTGAAAGTCGCGTTTTAAATGAATTACACTTTGTTGAAGACGGTGTAGAGCTTTTAGAGTATTTAGAGCGTAAAGGCAAGTTTGAAGATAAAACCCTGTCACCAAGACCTGGCTTGATTTTACTTGATTTAAACATGCCGAGAATGGATGGACGTGAAGCACTTCAAGCGATTAAAGCCAACCCTAATTTAAAAGGTATTCCCGTTGTTATTTTAACTACCTCAAAGCAAGAAGAGGATATGGTTAAAGGTTACGATTTAGGTGCGGCGTCATATATTACCAAGCCAGTAACTTTTGATGGTTTAGTTGAGTTGATGAAAACGTTAGGTAAATACTGGGTTGAATTTGTAGAGCTACCAAGCACGTTTAACGATTAAGCATATAATTAAAACAGGAGACGCTATGTTAGCAAAGGCAACGAAACTGCTATTGGTTGAAGATGATGAAGATGATTACATTCTTACTCGTGACTATTTAGAGCAGCTCAGTTCCCATGTGTTTGACATAGAGTGGATAAGCTCTCCTGAGCAGGCAATACATGTACTAAGTAAAAATGAGCATGATATTTGCCTGCTTGACTATCGCTTAGGTGCCTCAGATGGCTTAAGTGTTTTAAAGCAAGCGATTAAGAATGGCTTTTGTGGGCCTATTATCATGTTAACGGGGCAATCTAACGATGCGCTAGATTCTGCTGCGCTTGATGCTGGTGCGGTTGATTACTTAGTTAAAAGTGAAATGAGTGGTAGCCGGTTTGCCCGTTCTATTCGTTATGCATTAGCGCGCCGCGATGTAGAAGATGAGCGAGTTGAGCGTTTAAAAGCAGAGGCCGAAAACCGTTCAAAAGACCGCTTTTTAGCGCATTTAAGCCACGAACTGCGAACTCCCTTGTCGTCTATTTTAGGCTATACCGAACTACTTATGCTCAGTGATTTTAGCAAGCAAGCTGAAAATGAGTTGGGTGTTATTTATCGTAATGGCAAACACTTATTGAGCTTACTGAATGATGTTTTAGATTTATCTAAAATTGCAGTCGATAAGCTTGAGCTAAGCTTGGGGGATGTTAATCTTGATAGCCTAATGGCCGACGTGTTTACGCTAATGCGTGTATCAGCCCTTGATAAAGGTTTATCATTAAAATTTGAATCACTGGAGCCTTTGCCATTAGTTATTCGTGTAGATGCTACTCGGGTTCGACAAATTCTCATTAACCTGATCAATAATGCGATAAAATTTACCGAGCAAGGCGAAATTATCGTTAACGCATGGACAGAGACGGTGGCTGAACGTGAAATGCTCTTTTTTAGCATTAAAGATTCAGGCTTGGGTATTGCTCCAGAAAAACAAGCACTCATCTTTAAGCCTTTTGAGCAAATTGCCGATGTAGAGTCGCGCTCAGTAGGTGGTGCGGGCTTGGGATTAGCTATTTGTTCGGAGCTACTTAGTCGTATGCAGGGTACTATTTCATTAGATTCTTATGTAGGTGAGGGCTCAACGTTTACCATTTCCTTATACCCTGGTGATATCAGACAGGTAGAGCGCAATTTATTAAAACTTGATTTAACCCCCAACATGCAGCAAAAAGTAGCGCCATGCGAAGTAAGTGGCAAAGTGTTGGTGGTGGATGACTTACGCGATTTACGCGTGTTAGTTGGCCATTTAATTGGCTCAGCGGGTGCAGATGTAGATTATGCCGATAATGGCAAACAAGCGCTTGATAAGGTTAAAAAGCAACTTGCAGAGGGCCGCGCCGCTTACGATATTATATTTTTAGATATTCATATGCCGGTGATGGGCGGAAAAGAAGCAGCCATTGAACTTAGAAAGTTAGGGTTTAAAGGGGCGATTATTGCTTTAACCGCGGCCACCATGAAAGGTATTCATAACGAACTAACCGCGTTAGGGTTTGACGATATGATTGCCAAACCTGTCGATTCCAACTTACTGTACCAATGCTTAGAGTCAACGCTGGGGAAAAAAACACAACGTGTTTCATCGATACAGCCAACGCCAAAACATAATACTAATATAAAGCGTTTTTTATTAGTGGAAGACGATGCTGATGCCGCACAAATAACTCAGCTTTTATTAGAAAGCTTGGATGTAGAAACCACTATTGCAACCAGTATAGAGGCGTGTTGTACAACGCTTAAACAAGACAGTAATTACGACAAAGTATTACTCGATATGCATTTACCCGATGGTTCAGGTTTAGAGCTTGCTGGGTTTATTAAAGAACACTATCCTGATATTCAACGAGTTATTATTAGTGGAATGGAGCCTGATGCCGTACATATTAGGCAGCTAGAAATAGAGCAAGTTTTGCTTAAACCAATAAACTTGGCGCTATTAAGTAAACTTGTTTAACGCCACTATTTGCCAATTTATATAATAATTAGCTAGGTAATATTAACGACCGATTGGCGTATGACTAATTCGGGCTGAAATAAAGTTTGAATAGGCTGTACGCTTTTTTGATATACATGGCTCAGTACCCACTGTGCAGCTACTTTTCCCATTTCATCTATTGGGTAATTAATAGTGCTTAAAGGGGGGTATACATGGCGGGTAAAGAACACGTTATCGTAGCCTATTATTGAAAGTTGTGCGGGTAGTTCAATGCCATGCTCTCTGGCACTGACCATTGCACCCGTTGCCATTTCGTCATTGGCGCACACTAAGGCGGTAATGGCGGGATTTTTTTTATAAAGAGCAGTAAATCCTTCGTAGCCGCTGTCCTCTATAAAGTCACCTTCATACAAACTGTTTTCATCAAACTCAATGTCGTGTTCAGCAAGTGCTTGTTTATGTCCGTTTAAACGCTCTTGAGCGTCTTTTTTCCATAAAGGACCGCTAATGTAAGCAATGTTTTTGTGACCAGACTCAAGAATGTATTTAGTCGCTAAATAGCCCCCTTTAATATTATCAAGAATAATACAGCGATCGGCGAGCTCAGGAATATGGCGATTGAGTAAAACAAATGGTGTTTTACCTTTGCTCAGCTTTATTAAATATTCATCGCTAACCGCTTCAACATGCAAAATAAGTGCATCACAATTACGGCTAATTAAAAACTCTATGCCTTGTTGTTCTCGCTCTGCGTCACTGTGCCCTGCGGTAATAATAACGTGTTTACCTTGTTTTCTGAGGGTGTTTTCTATGCCGCTCATCATAGGGCCATAAAAAGGACCTTTTAACTCAGAAACCAATAAGCCAGCACTATTAGAGCAATTAGAGGCCAGTGATTGGGCAATAGAATTTGGGCGGTAGCCTAATTCTTCCATCGCTAAAGTCACTTTTTTTCTGGTTGCATCACTTACGTTTGCATTGTTGTTCATTACTCTTGAAACAGTGGCAAGTGATACCCCTGCAAGCTTTGACACCTCATAAATGGTGGCCATACTATTCCTTGTTACAAATTACTTTTTTGTGTTAAATCGGCGGTGATTTTTTTTATGGTTTTGTTATCTAAGTTGTATTTAGTCATTATTAAAGCCACAAGTATACTGCCAATAGCAGGGTAGAGTGTAAATGAGGTTAAAATACCGCTTTTAGTTGCTTCGCTTAATTCTACATTGGCTTGATACTGATAATACGCAAGTAACCAACCCGCTATAGCGCCGCCTAATGCGAGCCCCAATTTGATAAAAAATACCACGCTTGCATAAACCAATCCTGTGAGTCGTTGACCATTTTGCCAAACTCCGTAGTCAATAGCATCTGCCATTTTTGCCCACAATAAAGGTGTCGCCATTTGAGTGAAAAAGCACCATAAAAAATACATTAAAAAGGCGAGTAAAACTTGCTCATTAGGGACAAAAAAAGCAAAACAGCTCAATATGGCAGAAATATATTGCAGATAAATATAAGCCATTTTTTTATCTAAGCGTTTACTTAAAGGTTGCGCACACGCACAGCCTATAATATTACCGACCATACCTAAAGTCACAAATTCGGTGATTAAATCTTCTTTTCCAAGAACATACTTTACATAGTAAATAGCTAATGTCGTGCGCAGCACCATACTGGTCAATAATATCAGTGCTGCCATACATAATATTTTAAACGGCTGATTTTGCCATAAAACGTGAAGTTGTGTTTTTAAAGATAATTTATGTGGTGGATTGATCACCCGCTCTTTGGTGTAACGAAAACAAATTAGAAATAACACTACACCTAGGCAACTCATAACCAGCATGGTGAGTTGATAGCCCAACTCGTTATTACCCTCCCCAAACCACTTTACTAAAGGTAAAGTGCAGCTCGTAACCAATAACCCCCCCAGCATGCCAAACACAAATCGATATGATTGAATAGAAACCCGTTCGTTAGGATTGCTACTGAGTACGCCGCCAAGTGCCGAATAAGGAATGTTAATTGCGGTATAAACCAACATTAGCAAGGTGTAGGTAACGAACGCGTAAATAATTTTGTTGCCGTCATCCATCGCGGGGGTAGTAAAGGTAATCACGCTTATAACAGCGAAGGGGATGGCAAGCCAAAGTAGATAAGGTCGGTAGCTACCGTATTTTGTATGAGTGGCATCGGTCAGGGCGCCCATTATTGGGTCTGTAACTGCATCAATGACTCTGACGACTAAAAAAAGGGTACCAACAACAGCAGGCGAAATACCAAAAATGTCGGTGTAGAAAAAAGTTAAAAATAGCATTACGGTTTGAAAAATAATATTACTGGCCGTATCACCTAGGCCATAAGCTATTTTTTCTTTTTTACTCAGCATAAAAGCCACTCATTATTATTTTTGGCGCTGTTTAAGAAAATCACGATACGCAATTGCGCTTTGTTTTAAGGTGCGTTGTTGAGTTTGGTAATCAACATAGACTAGCCCAAAGCGTTTTTCATAGCCATAGGCCCATTCAAAATTATCCATTAAACTCCATGCAAAGTAGCCTTGCACATTAACGCCTTGCTCAACGGCATTATGAACGGCATTAAGGTGTGTATGGTAGTAATTGATACGATGTATGTCATCTACTTTTCCATCTATTAATACATCGGCCATCGCTGCACCGTTCTCAGTTATATATACTTTGGGTAGCGTGTAACGATCATTTAATGAAAGTAGGAGTTCACACAATCCCTGTGGGTATATTTCCCAGCCCATATCAGTAGTGGCAATATTCTCTAAAGGAGCTTCGCTAAACCAATGATCTGGCGTATTTTTGTAATGGATACGAGTATAGTAATTAACCCCTAAAAAATCGATTTTTTGGCTAATAATTGCCATGTCGCCATCCGCCATGTCGGGTTGTGCATCACTGCTCAGCTGGTTAATCATCTCAGGGTAATGACCCTCTAATACAGCCTGAATATACCATTGGTTATGATAGTCATCAGCTAATTTAGCAGCGCGTTCATCGTCAGGAGTAAATGGATAGGCAGGGCTAAAATTAAGCACAATACCGGCCTCTATCTTAGGGCAGTTTTTGCGTATCACTTGCATCGCAAGTCCATGGGCTAGTAGTAAATGGTGCGCCGCTTGGCGTCCTGCTTTTTGACTTTTTATGCCTGGTGCATGTACCCCTATTTCATAGCCTAGGTAGGCACTACAAAACGGTTCGTTTAAGGTCGCATAAGAATCCACTAAGCCCTCTAGTTGCTGAGTTACTATATGAGCGTAATGAGCAAATTGATACGCGGTATCGCGATTTAGCCAACCACCGTTGTCTTCTAAATGTTGTGGCAAATCCCAGTGATATAAAGTGACATAAGTTTTAATATTGCGTGCTTTAAGAGCTTGTAGTAATGACTTATAGAACGCCATGCCCTGAATGTTTAAACTTCCATCTTGGTGTAAAACGCGGGGCCAAGAAATAGAAAGTCGATAGGCATCAACGGCTAAATCGGCAATCATTTGAACGTCTTGTTGCCAATGTTTTACATGCTCACAGGCGTGATTGCCGTTACTGTTATCTGCAATGGTGTTTGGTTTGCTACAAAAAGTATCCCAAATACATGGTAGGCGCGTGTTGTGGCTTCCCTCTATTTGAAAAGAGGCCGTGGCAACACCAAAAATAAACGGCGATTTTAAAAGGGCTGACGTGCCTGGCAAATAAATTGTTTTAAACACAATGAGATACGTCCTTAAGCTTGCAATAATAATGCGCTTTACCGTAATTAGCTAATCAATAGAAATTGTATAATACAGCAATGTAAGCGCTTACAATATTATTTGTAAATAAATTGATAAATTTTCTCTGTATGCTATAAATGTAAGCGCTTACATTTGGTGTTGCAACTATTATCTGCTTTTTAAGTTTTACTAAACGCAATTAAATAGAGGTAACAATCTGATAATTATAAATAATTAGAGATTATACTATGGCACATATCACACAGCCACTACCGGCAGCAGAAAACAGCCAAAAACCAGGGTCTACACACACCTTTGCGTTAACATCGCTTACGACCTTGTTTTTTATGTGGGGTTTTCTTACCTGCCTGAACGATATTTTAATTCCGTATTTAAAGGGAATGTTCTCCCTTAATTACACCCAAGCAATGTTGGTACAATTTTGTTTTTTTGGTGCCTACTTTGTTATGTCAATTCCTGCAGGAAAACTCGTTAGTAAAATAGGTTACCAATTTGGTATTGTTGTTGGTTTGGTTGTTGCTTCGATAGGGTGTGCATTATTCTACCCCGCTGCAGAGGCACATGTTTACGAACTATTTTTACTTGCTTTATTTGTGCTTGCTTCAGGGATCACTATTTTACAAGTCTCTGCTAACCCTTATGTAAGCGTATTAGGGCCTGCAAAAACAGCGTCTTCGCGTTTAACTATGACCCAAGCTTTTAACTCTTTAGGAACAACGGTTGCGCCATTATTTGGTAGTTGGTTGATTTTGTCTGAAATTAGTCAAGCTACAGCCGAACAAGTTAAGTTCCCTTACTTAATGCTCAGTGCAAGTTTACTAACACTGGCTATTATTTTTGCTTTTTTGAAGTTACCTAAACTCGGTAAAGCGATTGATAGTGAAGCTGAAAATCAAGGTGACACTGAGTTTGTTGACTTAGGCAGTGTTTGGAAATATCGCCATCTTATTTTGGGCGCTATTGGTATTTTTGTTTATGTAGGTGCTGAAGTTGCGATTGGTAGCTTTTTAGTCGGCTTTTTAACCCTTGACCATATTGCAGGTTTACCAGAGCAACAAGCTGCACATTATATTAGCTATTATTTTGCAGGTGCAATGATAGGGCGATTTGCTGGCGCTGCGATTATGCAAAAATTAAATGCAGCCAAGGTGTTAGCTTGTCATGGTATTTTGGCCGGTGTGTTAGTGTTAATTGCAATGACAGGTCAAGGGTCACTCGCTATGTGGGCTATTTTATTGGTTGGTCTGTGTAACTCTATTATGTTCCCTACTATTTTTAGTTTAGCGCTTCAAGGCTTGGGTAAATACACCTCACAGGGGTCGGGTATTTTATGCTTAGCGATTGTAGGTGGAGCTATTATTCCATTACTACAAGGTATGCTGGCTGACAATATCGGTGTGCAGTTAGCGCTTATACTGCCTATTGGCTGCTATTTATATATTACTTACTTCGCGCTGTTTGGTGCAAAAAAAACAACGTCAACTCGTCTTTAAGTTTTAGGTGAATGCTATGATTATTAAACGAACTTTTTCAGTCACTGCACTGATGCTAGCAGCAATAACCAGCAGCGGTTGTTCGCAACCCTCTAACAGTGCTAGCGATGCGACAAATCAAAAAGAAATTTGGCCAACAATAGAGACCGGTATTAAAAGCGATGCTCAAATGGAGCAAAAAATCGCAGATATGTTAAAGAGCATGACGCTAGAGCAAAAAATAGCGCAAATGATCCAACCTGAAATTCGTCACATTACGGTTGAAGATATGCGTAAATATGGCTTTGGCTCCTATTTAAACGGCGGTGGCTCGTTTCCAAATAACAATAAACATGCAACCCCCGAAGACTGGGTTGATTTAGCTGAAAAGATGTATCAAGCGTCTATTGATGATTCCCTCGATGGCAGCACGATCCCTACAATGTGGGGCACTGATGCGGTACATGGACACAACAATGTGATTGGTGCGACTTTATTTCCGCATAATATTGGTTTAGGGGCGGCGAACAACCCTGAACTTATTGAAAAAATTGCCGCAGCAACGGCGCGTGAAGTTATGGTTACCGGTATTGACTGGGTATTTGCACCTACGGTTGCCGTAGTGCGAGATGATCGTTGGGGTCGCACTTACGAGGGGTATTCTGAAGACCCTGAAATAGTAAAAGCATATTCAGCCTCAATTGTTAAAGGCTTACAAGGCGCTGTTGATGAAGACTTTTTATCAGATACGCGGGTAGTCAGTACGGTTAAGCATTTTTTAGGTGATGGCGGTACTGTGAATGGCGATGATCAAGGTAATAATATCGCCTCTGAAGAAGAATTATTTGCGCTTCATGCTCAAGGTTATGTTGGTGGTTTGGGTGCAGGTGCACAAACGGTAATGGCCTCGTTTAATAGCTGGCATGGTGAAAAAATTCACGGCAGTAAATATTTACTGACCGATGTGCTTAAAGATAAAATGGGTTTTGATGGCTTTGTTGTCGGTGACTGGAATGGCCACGGGCAGGTTAAAGGTTGTTCTAATAGTAACTGTGCTCAAGCGGCTAATGCGGGCTTAGACGTATACATGGCACCGGATGAGTGGAAACCATTATTTAGCAACTTGGTTAACCAAGCTAATAGCGGTGAAATCCCACTCAGTAGAATTAATGATGCAGTAACGCGTATTTTACGCGTTAAAATGCGTGCAGGGTTATTTGATAAACCAAGCCCTGCGAAGCGTCCCCTGTCTGGAAAAACTGAAATTATTGGTAGTAGCGATCACCGTGCAGTGGCTAAACAGGCTGTACGCGAGTCTTTAGTATTACTTAAAAATAAGCAGCAGTTACTGCCATTATCACCTAAAACCAACGTATTAGTCGCAGGCATAGGGGCTGATAACATAGGTATGCAGTCGGGTGGTTGGAGTGTTACGTGGCAAGGTACAGGTAATAAAAACAGTGATTTTCCTGGTGGCAGCTCTATTTATGCAGGTATTAAAGATACTGTAGAGCAAGCTGGTGGCAGTGCAGCGCTGAGCGTTGAAGGGGAATATACAGCACGCCCTGATGTCGCCATTGTGGTGTTTGGTGAGCAACCATACGCAGAGGGTAATGGTGATGTTGATAACCTCGAATACCAGCGCGGTAATAAAAGCGACTTAGCGCTACTGCGTAAGTTTAAAGATGCGGGAATTCCTGTTGTTTCATTATTTATAAGCGGTCGCCCTATGTGGGTTAATGCTGAGCTTAACGCCAGTGATGCGTTCGTTGCTATTTGGCTTCCAGGTAGTGAAGGCGATGCTATTAGCGATGTCTTGTTTAAAAATGCAGACGGTTCAATTAATCATGACTTTAAAGGGAAATTATCGTTTTCATGGCCTAATAATCCAATTGATAATGAAAACCGTAACGACGAAGCTTACAGCCCATTACTTCCTTATGGTTTTGGTTTAACTTACAACGATAGTAATGTCTTAAAAGATGACTTGGTGGAGCAAACTCAACAGACTGAAAAACTGGATGATTTAGTATTGTTTGAGCGTGCAATTAAAGCACCGTGGTCACTGGTTTTAAAAAGTGGTGAGCAACAAAAAACGGTGGCGAGCAGTCGCGAGTCATTAGGTGCGGTGAGCATCCAAACATTTGATAAAGAGGTGCAAGAAGATGCGCGCGCTATTCGTTTTAATGGCCAAGCAATGGCTGGGGTTAATTTAGCCGCGGCATTCCCATCTGACTTACGCTCATACGTTGAGAGTAATGGCCAACTGCAAATGCAAATTAAAGTAGATAAAGCCGCGGCTAGTCCGTTATGGGTTGGTATGGGGTGTGGTGAGAGTTGTCAGGGTAAGTTTGATATTACTGATAACCTTGAGCAATCAGGTCAATGGCAAACATTAAACATCAACTTAAGTTGTTTTGCAGAGCAAGGTGTTGATTTAGCACAAGTGTTCACCCCTTGGCAGTTAAGCACGCAAGGTGATTGGCATGTATCTATTGCTAAGCTGGCTATTACAGCAAATGCTGCCGAGCAAAGTAGTGTTACTTGTAAGTAGTCAATAACCTATTAACAAACATCAATAAGCAGGTACTAAATGTACCTGCTTATTGCTTTAAAACCGCGTATACAAAAACCTACCAAATTAGTCCCTTCTTACTTTCATTCCATTCTATGTGATTGATTATATTCAGCTCAATAGTTATCATAAAAACATAATAAAACTGCATTCGCTTTTGCGTTAATTATTTGAGAGTATGCCGAAATATTAAAAGCGTTATGTAATTAACAGGTGAGAAAATGAATCAAATAAAGCTGGCTTCGCAGAGCATACAGCCTTCAAAAATAGTCTGTGTGGGGCGCAATTACAGTGCGCATATTGCTGAATTAAACAACGAACACCCTGAGCAAATGGTAATTTTTAATAAGCCTAATAGCGCGATCACTAATACCTTACTCTCTTCCCATAACGGTGATACGTTGCATTATGAAACTGAATTATGCTTTGTGGTTAAAAATAAACAACTTGTGGGCGTAGGGATTGGACTTGATTTGACTAAGCGCGCTTTGCAAAGCAGTTTAAAAGAAAAGGGCTTGCCGTGGGAACGTGCTAAAGCATTCGATGGCTCAGCATTATTTAGTGAGTTTATTGAATTAACGCCAGAAATGACATCGTTTATATTTGAATTACATATTGATGGCAAGCCGGTTCAACATGGTGATAGCCAACTTATGTTGCACCAACCTGCACAAATATTGGCTGAGGTTAGTCAGTTTATGAGCCTCGAAGAAGGCGACATTATTATGACTGGCACTCCTGCTGGCGTAGGGATGGTTAGTACTGGACGAGAGTTCAACGTTGCTCTTTATTCTGGTCAGCAGTGTTTATTGGAGCATCATTGGTCTGTGAGTCAAAGTTAATTATGTGTTGATAATATTGTTTATCAAAATTATCGATATGTTCACTTAGCCAGTGTCGCTGGCTTAGTTGATGAGCCGCTGATTCTAGTATGGTACTTTCTAATGCCGCATTAATTTTCTTAATTGCCTGATTAGCAAAATCATTAGGCGCATTAGTCGCACAGCCTACAGCTCCTTTGATTAATGAGCGCGTATTTTGAGCTATGGGTATACTAACTATTTTTATAGGGTGTTGTTGCTGGTTAAAGTAACTGGCCATAAAAGGGTAATCGAGCGAGTAGTCTAAAAAGCCATGCCTCAACCTATCGATCACAACGCCACTCTCATTATCACTACTTAAGCTCAAGGACACGTTATGATGGCTCAAAGAGTTTTCAATAATCATATTTATGTGTGGTGAAAAACGTCGTGCTGCGGCTTGTCCATAGGTAAAGCGTTCATCGCTAAGTAAACTAATTAAATTTATAGGATTACCATGTGCTTTAGTAAGTGTTTCTGCTTTTTGGTTAGTTGTAATAATACTAAACTCAGGGTAGATAGAGGTAGGACGTGAGTATGTATAGACTTCGTTGGTGCTCTTTTTATGGATTACGCATGGAAAGCAGACATTTTTGCCTTCTTTGATATATTTATTAATTCGTTTTTGTGGAACAAATAATCGAGTATGTTTTACATCCTTTATACTACTGATTAGTTGCTTAGTTAAATTATCACACAAGCCCATTTGAGTATTCTCTGAGTCTAAGTGAAAAGGTGGTGTGTTGCTTTGTAGCCATAAAATTTCAGTGAGCTGATTTTTAGATTGGCTAATACTGTTACTCGAGAATATTAAAAATAGCAGGCAGAAATAACGAGCTGTATCCATAAAAAGCTGATAATTCTTTATTAAATGACTGTATTTAATTATACCTTAGCGCTTAAAAAATAAACATAAAGAATAGCAAAGAATCAACATTATTGAATAACATTTACCCTTTGCTTGATTTCATTAGTAAGGCATTGGATTATTTCTAAATATGATATCAATCGCTGATAACACGTCATCGCTTAGTGTTAGGTCAAACGCATCAATGTCTTCCTTTAATTGCGCCATAGTAGTGGCACCAATAATAGATGATGTCACTCCATCAACTTGATTACTCCAAGCCAGCGCTAATTGAGCTGGGGTGATAGCGTGTGCATGGGCAAGTTCAACATACTCTTTGGTCGCCTGTTGTGATTGTGGCGTATCACGAAAAATACCGTTACGCTGCATAAATGTCCAGCGGGAGCCTTCAGGGCGTGCTCCATTTAGGTATTTACCGGTTAATAGCCCTGCGGCCAATGGTGACCAAGGTAAATAAGCAATATCTTCATGTACACATTGTTCTATTAAATAAGGCCAATCTTTGGCATGTACTAGGCTAAACTCGTTTTGGATAGACACCATTTTTGGCAAGTTATGCTCTTTTGATAAATTTAAAAATTGGCTAATTCCCCAAGGCGTATCATCAGAAAGCCCACAATGCTTAATTTTTCCTGCTTTAACACACGCATCTAACCCCTCTAAAATATCAAGCATATCAGCGGTGTGTTGTTTTGCATCGACATCAGTAAATTTAAGCATGCCAGGCCATTGCCTTGCAAAATGAGGAGTGCGACGATTTGGCCAATGTAATTGGTATAAGTCAATATAATCTGTTTGTAAGCGCTTTAGAGACTGATCAACGGCATCAATAACAGCTTGGCGAGTAATATCACCGCCATCACGGATCCATGAAAGCCCATTACCGGCAATTTTAGTTGCAATAACAATGTCTTTTCGTTTTTGTGAATTACGTGCTATCCAATTGCCTATAATTTCTTCTGTTTTACCGTAGGTATCGGGAGAGGGAGGAACAGCATACATTTCTGCTGTATCAATAAAGTTCACACCCTGCTCAAGCGCATAGGCTATCTGTTGGTCGGCATCATGTTGGGTGTTTTGTACTCCCCAGGTCATGCTACCTAAACACACTCTTGAAACGCTAACACCACTACTGCCTAATTGACTATATTGCATTGCTAATCCTAATTATTCGGTTTGAGAGTTTGCTTTTAAAGCCGATAACAATGGCTCAGTGATCGTGGCTTTTTGGCCTGTTTTAAAGTCAAACATCACCACTTTTGACATGCCGGTGGTTGTTATCGCGTTTTGCGCATGACTAAACACACTGTAGTTCATTACAAATCGGTCAGATTTAATATCACTAATGGTAATACCTACGCTCAATGTGTCGGGAAAGGTAACTGGACGCTTATAGCGAATATTATTTTCACTGATCACAGGCCCCGTGGCTTTTGAGTTGATGGTATCAAATAAATTTAATTTATTTAAAAAATCGATTCTGGCTATTTCAAAATAACGCAGATAAACACAGTTATTAACATGCTGTAGGGCATCCATATCGCCCCATGCCACAGTGATATCGGTATGAATAGGGTGTTGTTGTTTAAACGTTTCCATGTATTTATTGCTCTTAGTTTTAAAGCATTTAGATTAGCAATATGGTCGGATGAGCTCAAGGGAATTATAACTAGGGGTAGAGCTACTCTGTATTGCCCTCATGGATGTAAATAAGGGACGTAAGCAGGACATGGAAGCTTTGCGCCTTTTTTATTTAAACAATTAGGCTATAAACCTCGCGCCGCGAGTAAACTGCCTCAGATTGAACAAACCTTAACCTTAAAAAAACAACAGTGCTAAATAAAAACCCTTGAGTAAAAATTGTACCTCTTTAAATTCATGGCTATAGTAACTATTAACACACAAGGAGATAACTATGCAGAATATAATTAATTGGTTATTGGCATGCACCGTTTTTATAGCGTCGTTTACTTGTTACGCTATGGGTAATGAGGCTGGGGCAATTGTTTTGATTTTATTAGGCTTTTCTTTAGAAATTTTATTTTGGATGTATTGTTTTAATAAGCCAAAGAAAAGTAAACGCTCTTTTTAAGCAATAACATGCTTGCTAATTAAAAGTGATTCCACAATAATGGCTGTATAAATAAACAGTTGTTATTGTGTGATGAAAAAGTTTATTCATATAGATATGGACTGCTTTTAAACTCAGGGGTGTATTCTTGCGGTTTTAAATGTAAGTTAAATTATCTCTGCTACTCTTAAGTTATAGAGAGTAACTTAGGGTTGTTTTTAAATGCAGAGGTTTCATGATAAGAAATATAATAAGCATTGGATCTACTTAGATGATAATAATACACCTTTAATTTTACCTTGTCTTTACGCTCGATATATAACTCAGCGAGGGGTATATATTGAGCTCAAAGTAAAAAAAGATAGAATTACTAATCAAATCATCCACTTTTTTGAGGAAGTAGAAACTTCTTTCGACGGGCAGTATGTTCGTTGTAATCAGCTTGGCCTTTTCTTAGATTGGGTTTGTATGCAATCTCTATCAGGCTCTCAAATGTCCTTAACTAACCATACTGCTTTGCCTAGTGATGTTATTAATGGATATATAAATAACTACCTTATTAAAACTCAAGGTAAGAGTGAAGCTGCTGTTTCTAAAGCTGTTTACTCCTTGAAAAGTTACTTCAATTGGTTAAGTTATTTCTTTGATAATAAATATAAAAATATTTTTGTGTTTTCATCTCACCGAACACTATCAAGAGCCAATAACAAACAATGCTTGCTTGTTAAATACCTTCTACCTGCAACTAGAGAGCTATTATACCGCAGAGCAGGGACACTACTCGAAGAAATTATACTGCGAACTGGCGGTGACTTAGGTTGTCGGACTAAAGAAAATCAAGGCTTTTTACTAAAAGATTTTACTGCAAACCAGAAAAAACACAGTGGTCTATTGAGCTTATTCTCTGAATTAGAAAAAAAAGCCGATAAACATGAATTTGAATACCATCTCTCTTCTCTATATACCAAATATGGACGTTCAAGGACTCTTTATATACCAAGGTTTTTACTAGAGAAAATGCAACGCTACTATTCTACTGAAAGACCAATTACCAACTCCAATAATCTATTTGTATCTAACGCCAATAATTACTCAAAGGGATGCGTTTTATCCTCTGAATATGGTTCTAGGACATTTCATAAAGTTTTACTTAAAGTTATCAACAGTATAGATGAAAATCCAGAATTATATACAGGTTGCCAGATCCTCGAAAGAGGGGCTGTTTACCATCACTTGCGACACTCGTTTGGGACGGATGTATTTTACGAGCTGTGCAGGAATAGTGGCAAAAATTTTGAGTCAATCACCACTGAGTCTGCAACTTACATTGAGACAGCTAGGCGTATGGGCCATAAGGTAGATGGCTATAGTTCGAATCAAACAACCAAATTATATATACATTCTTGCGGTTATAAAGAGCGTTTACTAAAACTGGTTGTTAATGGAGAACAATAAGATGGAAGATTCAGAGAAAAAAGTTCGGAAACCAAAAAGCTCTGATTATTATGAGCAACTTCTTCAATCGGAGTTTAATCATAAAGAGTTTGTAGGTGAATTTAAATACCCACTTGAGGCACGAGAAATTATAGTCCGTAAAACCTCAAAATTGATCAAACTAAAAATTAGAATGACCGACACCAACAACCCAGATAAAGAGGTTTTATATAAATTTATTGTTGCAGCATATAACTACGCTTATTTTGATAAATCAGCGGCACTTTCAGCCAAGCAATTCTTTTTAAGTATTGCTCCTCGTTTTGTGGAATGGTTAAACATCGCAGTGGTAACAAACCGTTTTGAGATCCTGAAAGAGTATGAAGAATATCAATTTGATAAAATGAGTAATCATGGTGGGGTAAGTCGGCTTACCTCACTGAAGACATTATTTTGTCATGCATTAGATAAATCAATTGAGCTACATGAAGCGCTAACTTCATCAGAGCTCAGCTACTTATACGAGCTTAGGAAAACAAAAGCTAGTCCTAACTTGAATAAAACACAAATATCTTTAGCAAGTTACTTTGGTTCAATCAGTTGGTTAAGACGTGATGATGTGGGAATAGGACATGAGTTGTATAATGTATTAGCTTCACCGAACCTAACTGTTAAATCATTAAGCTTAACTGCATCTACGGTTATTAATGTACTGGCCAAATATAAGCAGGAGTTACATAGCTTTTTCAAGTCAGAGGGAGTTGATTTTTCTTTATTTTTAATTCCTAAAAACCTCTCTCATACAAAAAAAAGAAAGTTTGTTGGGAGTACAATATATCGACTGCTTTCTGCTTACCATAGAATGAAAACCCCTAGCTGCGTGCTAAAAGGGGCTTTAGAAGTAGTATTATTATCAAATTCGAATAACTTCAAATCTTTCCAATTTTTACTATCAGCTTTAGCTTCTAAAACGCAATGTGATGACCTCTTTACTAGTCAATCGCAATTTAAGGGAGAGGTCAGTTCTGTATTTTGCGCAGGTACTTGTTCTCAGGTTATGCCAGGTAACTTATTTAGCTTTGAAGTGTTGCAACAAATTACTCTTGATAAATTCTCCCCCCCTGCAACCGTAATAGAAGAATTAATGTTTTCATGGTTGATGGCATCTCAATGTGTTCAACCTTTTGACATACCAAAGCTTACGGTAGGATCATTTCGCCTGTTGAAGGTTGGAGGCAAAGTTAGAAATATTGAATGTGAATACTTTAAAGGCCGGGCAAAGGTATTTCATACAACCCGCTCTCTTTCTGTTAGTACTCTTGAAGGTGAAGCACTAGTATCATATTTGTCTTTAAGAAAAGAAAGTGAGTATCTTGTTGAAAAAAGGGCCCTTGTAATTAGTAATGGGGTTAACTCACTAGTTGGTACTCTTTATTGCCTATTAACGACAAGAGTATTGTCAAACTATTTGATTGAACACCATCGTAAGCTAGATAATATACCATTGTCTATGCCTAGAGCATTAATTTCATTGATTAAAAATACTGGTGGTTACGCTGGTATTGAGGGGGGCCCATATAATGGTCTTTTAGTTGAAGATGCATCAAAACCTGTGGCAACAACAAATTTAACTTGCCCAGTTACACTCTTTGGTTTTCAGGCTATAAAAAATAGCGCTGTACATGCTTTTAGTGACCCTTACACGCTTAATTACCTCATTAATAAAAACTCACACTCTAATCAAACTGAAAAGCGGCATTATTTGAATAGTGAGAATGAAAACTGGATTAATTCAGCAGGACGTATAACTAGAGAAGTCATGTTGGACTTAATTAATAATGTGTATGATCTAGATTTTGAAGATTTAAATACCAAGGGTAAGAAAGAAGCTGTTGAGCGGTTTAATAGTGAATTCATGTCAGTAACACAAAGTGTGTCTTATAAAGCGGGTGAGATGTTATCTAGACTTAGAATTATAACCGGACAAAATAAAGGTGAAATTAATGAAGTGGGAGTATCAGCTCTCGATAGTGTTGAGGATACACCAAAATTATCCTTTTTGTATGTCATGGATAGTGCTGTTGTTGCATGGAAAATGTTCAATTATTTACACGAATTTAAGAAGCATTATAAAAAGTTATTATCCCGAAACTCTGAATACCTTTATAAGACAGTTTTGCCTACTGTAGAGTGGGCAGAACATACTCTGAGTCAGTTGAGTAAAGAAAGTCAAGAGGCTGGACAGGCCATATTCGAGAATGCAATTAAAAACCGCGTTGTAGTTAGTGTTTTTCATTCTATTTAATGAGGTTTAATATGAAATTAAATTTTTCTACAACTGCATATGAAATGTTTTGGGAAGATCAAAATCAAAAGCTGCTCTCACACCCTTGTTTTATAAAGGAAAAAGGAATAATTTTCGATGATGTATTCTATTTTAAACACCACAATATAAATAACGTTACAGAAATTAATTTTTCATTGTTTGACATGCCTCACATTAATTCAAGTGGATCTGCAACTTTAAAAATAGGGGGAGATGTATACCCACTGTCAGCTAAAGAATATGCCAAATTATTTTTTATCGCTACTATCCCCAAAAATAATGTATACGGTATTACTTCTATTTTACAAATAGTAATACATATTTTTGCTTTCCTAAACTTCCATAAAGCTCTATATCTAAGTTCAAATAAATTAGAAGATTTTTGGATTTCATATTTAAGTGAGTCAGTTAACGAAAATGGATTTTATAATCGTTTATCTCCTCCGAGCTTTAGTGCAGCTATCAAGTTTATACCTCTTGCCATTACAAGAAACAAACTTAAAGCGCTAGGTGTTATTGGTGTCATAGATAATAATATTACGCAAAAAAAGGTTGAAATCATACTAGATAATGTATGCCAATCACAGTTAGGTATAACACTGAGTGAATATAGATTAGGGGGGAGTTTTAACTTTTTAGGTTTAGAGCTTGGGCAGTACTATATTGATTATTTAAGGTTGGTTTACCAAAAAGATTACTTATATATGGCCATATGTAAGAAGACCATTAAAAAAGTAGCTGAGACCTACAATAGAGTTTTGGATTCAAAGTTACACGTCAGGATAAACGATGTGGTGGTAGCTTCGTTAACTCATCACAAATTAGACCCCCATAAGAAACACACAAAAGGTATTAATCACAAAGACTTATTTAATGAGGTGCAAGAAATTGCATTCAGCGAGTATCAAAAGCTGTTTGAGAGTGCCATGTCGCTCAATGAAAAGTGTATCAAAGAGCTAGTAATCAAGCTCGGTCTTGGTATGCGGTTCGATGGCGTTGAAATAATTCGTATTTTAATGCTCGCAAAGTTTTATGATTTGGATGTGCAAAAATCACCAACAGAGATATGGGATAGTTATTTAGCTTCACTCGATAAGACTTTTATTGAAAGTCATAAATTAGCTGAAGTGACTATTGAATGCGTCTATGAACAAATGCAAGGCATAATTTTACCAAAAAAACTGAAAAAAGCGGAGTTTTTGCGAACCCTTGAATGTTTCGGTGATAAGATTCTAAAAAAAGGTTTAAGGCCTGATTATAGATCTTTTAAGGCTACATTGAATAATATTGTTCATGCTATGACTACCCTTGTTGCTGCTTGGCTAGGTTATCGAAAAAGTGAGTTTGGTTTTCCGTTAAATGCAATTCACATAGAACCAAACATAGATATTCTTGATAGTTCACATATACCATTTCGTTTTAAGTTAAATTGGCTTGTTCCAAAAACTCATGGGAAAACTAAAATTAAGAGAGAGATTACTTCGCAGTGCTATCAAATCGCAGTACAGCTAAATAACTTATTCAGTGCTTCATTCGATGATCCATGCTTGTATGAATGCGGTGAAGGGAAGAAAGTGACGACTCAATCTGAGATGTTTATTGAAAGAAGGGTGAAGGCAAACTGGCAAGATTTTGTGTATAGTTATCAGCCTTTTAATGATGTTCTTAAATTAGCGCTATTGAATTCTAAAGATGTGGAATTTATGAACAGTGATGAGTTAAAAGACTTTGATCGATTACGTCACATGTATGATCCCCAAAGCGCTCGGTATAAGCATCTATTATCTACAGCAAAAGAGGTAAAACGGGATTGGAAAAGATTGTCTTGTACTTCTTTTTCTAGCTCTCGAGCCCAAAGAGCGTTTAAAGCTTCATTAAAGTCTTTTATATCCGTTGGTTTCACCCACAATGAGTTACATCAAAAGTTAATAGAAACTTACTTTTCTGAAAAAACAAAAAAATTGCTTCGCTCCGGAACTGTGGTTTTAGACAACAAAGCTATGAATGATATTGTTAATGAATTGCTAGTGGGAGTTCGTTATCCATCTTCACATGCATTGAGACATATTTGGGCTGAAGCCGTATTAACTCGATATCATGGTGATATAGGTGCCGTGATTCAGCATCAATTTTGTCATTTAGATAGCTCGTTCTTTATGGCGTATCTTCGAAATAAAGACGTTCGAGGCTTAATGAAAGGTGCAAGTCAACGTTATCTTAATTCTATTGTGGATTCGTTGCTCATTGATTCAGATAAAGTAGGGCAAGAGTATATTGGTGGTTTTGCTCATTATGTCAAAAAAGCTGTTGCTCTTACTAAGCCAGTAAGTGTAGATAAGTTTAATACATTAAGGTCGAGTATCAACGAGCGTATCATTAGTATTCAGCCAAGCATTTTTGCTATATGTATTCCTAGAGATAGCGGTGAAATAAGGGCTAAATGCGCCAAATTTGGCAGTATTAATCCACAAGATGCCAAACCAGAGTTCTGTTTGAATTGCACTAATGCTGTTATTACATCTGGAAACTTAAGAGGTATTTGGACAACAATTCAACCGATGGTGAAAGAAGCTCTTAACGAAAATACGTTAGGTTTCATGCTGGAATCACATTTACCTACTTTACGCTCAGGCTATAAGCGAATAAAGCAACTACAATCATCAAACTCGGAAGCAGTGGCGAAAATTTTAGGGGTTATCGAAACTGCAATCAAGACAATTGAATTAAAGCTTCAGCAAGAGAATACAATATATGGCAAATGATCATATTGACTTGGATGAGTTAATTGGAGAAAAATTCCTAGAAACTCTAGATGATAAATATATTCAGTCTCATACACCCGAAAGACCATCGTGGGTAATTGATGATGAGAATCATACTACATATAAGTCTTGGCAAATTATTTTGGTAATTAAAGAAGAAAAAGAAGAAAACATCAAAAAGTTTGGAAAAGTTGCTAATAATAAAACACAAAGATCTTTGTATAAGATATTAAAGTCTGAAGTTGCAGAAAAAATGGAGATTAGTTCTCAAAGTATCTTCAGAACTTCAAAGTTTAGCCCTTCAATTCTTAAGTTTTTTGATGAAATAAATATCGCCTTGTTAGAGTTGTATGAAAAAGAACAAATTAAGCAAAGAAATAGACAAAAAAATACGGGGATTCGGTCTCGAAAGAAACAAGCTATTGTGAGGAGTCACCAAGATATCGAAAACGAATTAAATCAACTTAAAGCACGAACAACTAAAGAAGTGCTCGATTTAGCTATAGATAAAATGCCATTAGATTACAGGCTAAAACTAGGCCTATAAAATAAATGTATAGAAATATGCGCTTTTAGTAATTAGAGCAAGTTTATATAAATTGTCATATTCCACACTGAGTAAGGTGGCTCACTGGACTTCCCCGCTTTCACTAAACACCTGCTTATAATCTTAAAATACAAAGCAGAAGTAAGCTTCCGGTTTGTAAGCCTATATTGCTATATTTCGGAAGAAAACTTCCGTTTATAGGGCTTCAAGGGTAATTACCGGAAATATACTTTTGTTTTTTGATAGCGTTAACCTAGATAGATATATGAGCAACTTTTCGGGGTCTTATTTGAGCGAAAACCAGTCATTTAAGTAAGTTGTTATTAGCTTAGTAAGAATAAGAGGAAACTTTCCTCTTTTTTACATGTTTATATAGGCTACAGAAAGCATAATATTTGTAGCTGGCAATAGTTTACGCTATTTGCTATTAATAGGGATTCATAAAATAAGGACGTTTTCGCGCTAAAATAGGAAAGTGTCCACTGATAAAGCTGTTAGCTGCTAAGGAATACTTTGGAGTCTCCAATCGAAATTTTAATAGGAATTATTCTTGGTGCTATAGCTGGATATGTGGCTGCATACCTTAAAAAGAAAGCACAGAACCGCGCATTATTAGAAGATGTTAGGCGATTAGAAGAAGAAAAAAGATCTGTAGAAAAGAAGTTCGTTGTAGAGGTAGAGCAAGTAAAAAAAGAGCATAACTTAGAGATTGAACACCGAAAATATCAGTATGAAGATAAAAGGAAAGTGTACTCTGACTTTTGTAACGACTTAGATAAGTACCAGAGCCAAGGGCAAGTCATCTTTAAAGAAAGAATGATGCCTATGATGACTCGGTTGCTTGAATCAATTGAGGATAGTGACGGCTCAACGAAAAGTGTAGAGGTTTCATTTTCAGATTACTTTTCTGAAATGCTCTTACTATGTAACGACTTAAACTTGGCTTTTGTCGAAGTAAAAAATCAAACAAACAAATTGCGACTGAGCACTTCTGATGAAGCTGAAAGTTTATTGAATGATTTACTTATCAACTTGGAGCAAACAAAGGATTTATCTACTGATTTTATGCAGTATCTTGCGACTCCCAATGGTATGAATGATAAAGATAAACAAACTGAGTTAACAAATATTCTTACTGAGCTAGGTCTACAAAATGAAATTATTCGAACTAGTTTAATAAAACAAATGAAAAATGAACTTCAGAATATATAGCAGCTAACTAGGCACTTAAATGAGAGTAAAACAATAGGTTACGTTTTGCTTCGCACACATTCAACCCACCATTTTAGTCCGCTTAGTGCGGCGTTACAGGGCTAGATGATTAATCTACCCTCGGTTAATAATTAAAAGGATGAGTTATGGATAACCTTAAAGTACGTTTTGAAAACTGTTACGGTATTTCTTCATTAAATGAAACTTTTGATTTATCTAACACCCGAGGAAAAACTAAAGCTTACTCAATCTATGCCCCAAACGGACTGATGAAAACATCGTTTTCTAGAACTTTTGATGCCTTATCAAAAGGCGAACAGCCAAAAGAAGAACGCTTTAATCGCCTACCAACTTGTACTATTGAAGTTGATAATGTTGAAATTAAAAAGGAACAAATATACGTTCTTAAATCTGAAATAGAAATAAGCTCTGATAATGAAGCCGTAACAAATATTCTAATTAATCAAGAGAGTAAGATTAGATATGACACATTAATTTCTAACATTCACAAATTGAAATCAAAGCTTGAAACATCACTCCAAAAAAAGTCCAAACTAAAAAAAGGTGAAGTCGAAAATAGGCTGATAAATGACTTTCAAACAGATAATTTTGTTAGAGCAATAGAATTAGCAAAAGAAATTGTTATTGGTGATGATTTAAAAAGTTTTATCTATAACGAAATATTCGACCCCAAAGCCATTTCGATACTAGAAAGTCCTGAGTTTCTATCAAAATCCGATGAGTTTAATCAGCGTTATCAAGAGCTCTTTAATCAAGAAGGAACAATATACAGTAGAGGGGTTTTTAACCCTACAAAAGCAGATATATCTTTCAGCACCTTAAATAAGCAAGGTTACTTTGCCGGTGGGCATAAAGTTCATCTTCAAGGTGAGGCTTCTTCAATTAATTACGAAGAACTGCAAGAAAAAATGAGGGTTGTACATGAGTCAATTGACAGTGATGATGAACTTAAAAAGTTAAGAGTTAATTTAGCTAAAAATGCACAGACTCAAGCATTAATTTCATTGTTGGAAAATATTTCTGCAACTGAGGTTGAGCTACTTTTGCATAATGTAAAACCTGATAACCAAGCAGAATTTAAAAGGAGCTTATGGGCTTTTTATATTCAAAATTGTCCTGATACTGATGTATTCCTAGAAGCTTTCTCCGACAATCAAGCTGAGTTGCAACAAATCGAATTAGACGCTGCAACAGAAGCTCCAAATTGGTCTGTAGCTATAGAGCTTTTTAATAATCGTTTTGTCGACATGCCTTTTACTCTTTCATTATTTAATCAGGTTGAAGCAGCATTAGGTAAAGATAAAGCACAATTAAAGTTCACGTTTAAAGATGGTGATGATCGTATAGATTGTACTAGAAGTGAAATTAAGTCTTTAAGCCAAGGAGAGAAACGCGCACTTTATCTTCTTAATTTTATCTTTGAAGTAGAAGATAGAAAAAGAAAATCAGCGGAGACTCTTTTTATTATTGACGATGTAGCAGACTCTTTCGATTACAAAAATAAGCATGCTATTGTTCAATACCTTGAGGATATCTCTGAGATTGAACATTTCTCACAATTAATTCTGACTCATAATTTTGATTTCTTTAGAACTTTGGCAAATAACTTTGTTCATCGTGAAAGATGTTTAATGGCTAACAGAACTGAAAATGGTATAGAGCTCTCTCAAGCTGAAGGTATAAAAAACTACTTTATTGGAAAGTGGAAAAGAAACATAACTAATAGTGAGTTCATCCTTTGTGCGACAGTACCTTTTACAAGAAATCTGCTCGAGTATATTAAAGGCGAAACTGATCCTGATTACTTGAAGCTTACTAGTCTATTGCACTGGAAAGAAGACACAGCCCAAATTACTATAGGTGAGTATTATAAGATCTATAATCGGTTATTTGGTACGAATTACCCGACGAACGATGCAAATTCTTTCAAAGAATTATTATTTAATAAAGCAAATGAGATCAAAGATAGGGCTAACCATGAGGGACTTAATTTAGAAGATAAAGTCCTTTTATCAATAGCTATCAGAATGAGATCTGAAATTTTTCTTATCGAAGAAATGCGCAAAATAAAATCTGATGATACTTATTGGTGTCAATCAATGAATCAGTTTGGTGCTCTAATAAAGTCATACATAAAAGAATTACCTGATAGTCAAGCTATCAGCACTCTTGAAAAGGTTAGCATTACTGTTAGCTCGAACATTCACCTTAATTCGTTCATGTATGAACCGATATTAGATTTGACGATCGAACACTTAATCACATTGTATTCAGAAATTTTGGAGTTAGAGTCGGCAGTTCCAGTTACTCAAGAAAGCGAGCCAGCCCTTTAACAAGCACATTAAGCACGGAACTGCTAATAGTTTGCTCGGTTCCGCTACTTTGCACATTTTAGTAAACTATTATCAGCCCCTTTTGGGGGCGTTAGCTATATCGGAGGCGAGATTTGAATAGGGATGTTTTTCAAAAACAATATGATTTTGAGCTTGAGCAGAGGAACGGTATAGCTTCGGCGACAAATACACCTATTGTTGCATTAACGATACTCGGTGGAGCGCTTGCTGCTGTAATTACTGGATTTAGGTACTCAAATGAACCAGCTACATATTTGTTTTTGTTGTTTGTACTTCTTGCTATCGGAAGCATGTTAATTTCTGTTTATAAGCTGGTTCGGACATTCTTAGGATATTCGTATCAAAAAATACCGCTAGCGAAACAGTTGAGAAAACACCTAGAAGATCTTAAAAATTGGCATAATACAAATGGCTCATGCGTCGATAAAGCAATTATTGATTTTGATGAATACTTTGACGAAAAGTTGTCGGAAGCCGCTGAGCACAATAGTGCAAACAATATAAAAAGAGGTAACTACTTACACGATGCAACCTTATTCGTGGTTGTTGCCTTTGTCTTTCTATTCTGTGCTTCGCCTTTTTATATTTACGAACGAGTTACTACAGTAGATAAGGTTTACCAAGTAAATTTAATTGATAATATATCCCAAAAAAAGGAAGAAAATATGGCCGATAATGATTCGGGTAACAGCAACCAAGGACAGCAAGCGGCTCCCAGTGCAGCCCCTTTGCCAACGCCTTCAGCAGCTCCTAAGCCAATTGGTCCACAAAATGTGATCTTTAAGGGCAACACTGATGGAGGTAAGACAAGCGCTTCCGACAGCGGATCAAAAGGCGAAAAGTAGCTAACAATCAAGCAGGGACGCAACAAAGCTGCGCCCCTGCTTGACGCGTTACGAACGTCCGGAAATGGCACATACCGGAAATAGCCTGTTGATAAATTCCGTATCTATAGACTAAAGTTTTTAAAGACTTAATGTAATAAATTTTCGACCATTAAAATATTTACCTAAACCTAAACCTAAACCTTAACTAACCTTACTTTAATTTAAAGCAGGCTCTAACTAATAAACTCCAACACTACACCGTGCTTGAAATTCAAACTATTCTCAAGCTGCCGTGAAATCTCAATTTAAGTGGCGCTTACCAATAGACTGTCCCTTAAATCGTACTACCACTCAAATGAAATTTGCTCTGTTTCACTTTTATTAGGTGTAAGCCCTATGTGGATACCAAGTAGACGTACTTTTTTTCCATTTCCTCGTGCAAAGGCTTCAACTAATAATTCAGATAAAATGGCCAAGTCAATTTTATCTGTTGAAAACTCTTTAGTTGTTTGATGAAAATCAGAGAACTTAACTTTAACGCCAATCTTGCTGATACCTCTATCTAACAATTGTTTTTCGGCTCTTTTTTGAAGCTCTGGGAGTAATTTATTTTTGAGAATATCATCAAGAATAGATAGATCTAATATATCTTCAGGGAACGTTCTTTCAACACCTACCGACTTTCTTTCTCTACTGACCATAATTGGTCTATCGTCACTTCCACTGCATCGGTCCCATAACAATCGACCAAGCTTTCCATATTTAGAAGTTAAATACTCTAAGCTAGATGCTTTCACGTCTCTACCAAACTTAAGGTTATTAAGAAGTAGCTTTTCATTAGTTACTTTACCAACACCAGGGATTTTTTTTAACTCCATATTATCGATAAAAGAATCTACATCTTTAGGGGGAATGACATAAACACCATTTGGTTTATTTAAGTCAGAGGCAACTTTAGCTAAAAACTTTATTGGTGCAACGCCAGCAGAAGCTGTGAGATTTAATTCTTTATGGATAGAGCGACATATATCTTGTGCGATTAGCGTGGCTGAACCGCTAAAGAGCTTACAATCAGTAACGTCCAAGTATGCTTCATCTAAGCTTAGGGGCTCAATAATGTCTGTATATCGTTCGAAAATCTCTCTAATTTGAGAGCTTACCGATTTATATACTTCCATTCTGCCCGGAACCAAAATTAAGTCAGGGCATTTTCGCAGTGCTACACTTGTCGGCATTGCACTTCTTACACCATATCGCCTCGCTATATAATTACTAGTAGAGAGCACGCCTCTAGAGCTCCTGCTACCACCAACTGCAACGGGCTTATTCGCTAGCTTTGGGTTGTCTCTAATTTCTACAGACACATAAAATGCGTCCATATCTACATGAATTATTTTTCGCATATTTATTAATAAAAAATGAAGCCTGTATAAAAATACAGTGTTTTTTTGCAGAGATCAATTAACAGTCTATCTCAATTCACTTAACCCCAAAGCAATAGCCTCTTGCTGAAAGCGGCCTGATATATTAATTATTCGCTCATAGGCACCGGTTAAAAAATGCTCCTCAGTCGCTTCAGGCCTATTGCTCATAACTGGCTGATCAAAAAAGTCAGCAAAGTTATCTAAATCAAACTGAGCTTTGGAAGGTTTTTTATTTTTCTTATTAAAAGTCATTTTACTTAAATCTTTACCTTCTGTAGGCTCTTTAGCAGTAGCTTTCATCTTTTCAAACTTAACTACATCAGCTTCAAAAGGAACATCTTGATTAACTCTATACGCATACTCTAAAAGCTTAGGTTCGGCGGGCATGTACATAATAGCTTCTTGGTTTTTAGAGTTTGTTACCCTCAGTATACGGCCCAATATTTGCCTAAAATGCATTTCTGTTTTTATGTTTGTAAGGTGGCAGCAAACCTGCAAACGAGGGATGTTTGTACCTTCGCTAATCATACCAACAGAAATAATCCACTTAGTTTGTGCATACCTAAACTGCTGAATAATACTTGTAGGTTCATTTTCTCGATAGGTTACAACAGTGCTACCCTCGTCAAACTGAGTTCGCATTAACATAGAGATTTGATGGGCATGCTCAACAGACGATGCAACAATTAACCCCGCTGCATCGGGGGTTTTCACTCTGATTGAAGTCAGCTTCTTTTGAGCTGAAGAAATCATGTATTTTATTACCGCTTCATTTTCAATAATTTCTTGATAAGAAACGCCAGAGTCGTTTAATAACGCTTTAAAGCAGTTAAATGTTTTGGTGTCAGCGTCATCTACAACTGTAATGCGGCTATTATCAACAGCTACTATTTGTGGAACCCGACAAACATTATCTCCAATAGCCTCAGAAAGCCCGTAAACGTAGTCACACGTTATTTTATTGTTAGGCTGTTGATACGATGAAAGAACAATAGGAGCAGCGTCAGAGCGCCAGGGAGTGCCTGTTAAGGCTAATGTGTACTGTGCTTTATTTTGAATGTTAAGTATTATCTGCTCACCCCATGCATTGGCATTGTCAATATTAGAGCCTGCACAATGATGAATTTCATCAAATATTACAAAAACACGATATCGTTCAAATAGTTGCCAAAAGTGCACATCTAAATACTGTAAGCTTTGATAGGTTAAAGCTCTACCTTTAGCGCCAATAAACCCATCAAATCGTTCATTCGTTTTTAGCTGTAAGCTTTCCTTAAAGTCTTGGGAAACAATAGACGACGGTGAAAAACAAATGATTAAATCGACCATATTGCTTTTTAATAACTGGTTAGCTAATTCTGAAGCCATCAAAGTTTTACCCGCCCCAGGAGTTGCCAAGGCTAAAAAGTGGCTATTGCCGTTCTGATATTGTGTAAGCGCAAAATTAATACATTCGGCTTGCCATAGTCTTAGTTTCATATTTTTTCTAATGCTTCGTTTTGCTTCAGTAAGCCTTCAATCGCTCTAATCTTGCCAAGTATTCTGGTATTGTTGTCTCTTGCTTTGTTGTATTGTGGCTGTAGTTCATCTACCAGTTCGGGTGACTCCAAATAGAGCTCTTTATACGCCTCTGATTCCCCCATATTCAATAATAACTCGGCTTTGTAATGGTTTAACTTACTAAGTAACAGCGCATGTTTATCATTTTCTTTTTCTGTGATTGAAATAGGTATTGAACTAGCTAAGTGAGTAATTACCTCAACATCAAAGCTCTCTGTTTTATTGAATCGCGTAAATCCTTTTTTATTTGATACCACCTTTTTCAGCCAGCCTTTTTTAACAAGCTTGAGCAGTTCTGCGTATATACTTCGCCTAACTGCGGTAGGTACTAAAGAAGAATCACTTTTTAATGCTAAGTACGCCGAGCGCACATCACTTGTTGTAAAGTTATCAAAATTTGGTGCAACAATAATTTGAGCTACGAGAGGGTCAAATTTCAAAGTAAATCCTAATAAACTTCTTATAATAATGGGTATTATAGGGCGTGGTAGTTAAGCCCTCAACATGAAAATCTAATCATTTTGCCTTGAGGGGAATCTGGTGAGTGATTTAGTTAAAAATTTTGGTGAAAAACTACGAGAAAAACGAAAAGAAGCAGGTTATTCGCAAGAAGGCTTTGCCGCCTATGTCGGTATAGAGCGCGGTAATTACGGAAAAATGGAAAGAGGTAATGTTAATATTAAACTCGAAACCTTATATAAATTAGTAAACGCATTAAATTGCGAGTTTGAAGAGATACTACCGGCAAGGAAAAAGTATAAAATTGACCTAGATTAACCAAAAACTACTTGATACTAATATATTATTAATTTTTTAATTAATTAGGGTATATTAATCACTATTACCTCAGAAATATAAATAAGCGAGTGAGTTGCTTTAAGCAAAAAAATCATCTCAAACTCATTGGCTAACAAGGACTTAATTTACATGTTCGATCAAACCTTTAAAATATCGACGACATTTTCCATAAAAATGCTGGCTGTTCTAGCGAACTAGACTACACCGAGCAATCGTCGTGGATGCTATTTTTAAAATACCTTGATGACTTAGAGTTTACAAAGTCGCAAGAAGCCGAATTGATCGCAGAAGACTACCAATACATTATCGATGAGAAATACCGCTGGAGTTCTTGGGCTGCGCCTAAAACTGCTAATGGTGAGTTTGATCACGATAACGCCTTAACCGGCAGCGACTTAATGGATTTTGTTGATGGTGAGTTATTTCCATACCTTAAAGGCTTTAAGCTTCGTGCGGAGCGCCCAGATACCATTGAATACAAAATCGGTGAGATTTTTAGCGAGATCAAAAACAAAATTCAAAGCGGTTATTCACTGCGTGATGCGCTCGAAAAAGTAGACGAACTGCGCTTTCGTTCGCAAGAAGAAAAGCATGAGCTTTCCCACCTGTACGAAGTAAAAATTCAAAGCATGGGTAACGCTGGCCGTAACGAGAGTGAATAATAAATAATGTTATCTTCAAGTTTTCTATACGAATGCCACCTAAATTTAGCAACCAAAGTGTTATCTACTTTTTAAATCCAACGAAAGATTAATACAGAGTTTAACGTGCACTATAGTTGCCATATTATTAGTAAGATCCAAATGCAAAGTGTTGAATCATACTCATCAAAGTGATTTTTTATATCACCATGATAATGATACTAAATCTACTTATGACATATCAGATAAATCGGGGCGATTTGAGTTTACACATACCAGCGATAATTACGTGCTTCTATGAGGGTTGTCTTTGGGTAAGCTAAATATAAGCATAGTGAAGCTGCTCTTTGACATCAATCATGGGATCAAAGTTAATAACAATCATAATTTGAAGTAGCTTAATAAGTATAGAAGCCACCTGATATGCAGCTATGAGCAGACGGCCACTCTAGCGCGTTTTTGGACATAAATGAGTTAGAGCCGAAGGACGGCTCTGTGCCATAAGCCGACCTTGAGACACATAAAGATTAAGACTGCAAAGATACGAAAGCGGAAGTTAGCTTTGGCCTGTTTAACGACAAATATTCCGACAAAGCAGTCATGACTATTAGTTTATTGTTAAATCTAATCTTTCTTTTCGTTCATCTACTCAATAACCCCACGCTAAACGTGACTTTAGCGTGGGGTTAGAGTTCACAGTCATTTTATCTGGATAGCTCTTTTATTTTTTTCTCTGAAAACCAGCGATATAAAACAGGTAAAACAAATAATGTTAACAGTGTTGCAGTTACCAAGCCGCCAACAATAACACTCGCTAATGGGCGCTGTATTTCTGCACCAACACCATTAGACATTAACATCGGTATCAAACCTAAAGCTGATGTTATAGCAGTCATAAGTACAGGTCTTAATCTTGAAGTAGCGCCTTCAAAAA